>JAFMIU010000092.1 GCA_017853835.1 Pirellulales bacterium
GCGACGCGATCGGCAGGTCGCGCTGCACCCGCGCGATCTCCTCTGCGGTGCCGTCTGTCGAACCGTCGTCCACCACGATCACCTCGACTGGCCCGGGAAGCGCTGCCACCTTCGCCACCACCCAGGCTAGGGACGCCACCTCGTTGAAGGCCGGGATCACGACGGAATAGCGCCACGCGACCGTCATCAACACTCCCCGCCGTTCCGCGACGCCGCCACGGAATCGCCAATGGCCACACTGAGGCGCCGCCACTCCCAAACGAACCCACCATGAGCGGCAAAGGGGGGTAGTATATCTCTTCCGACGGTCCACCAGGAATACTCCGTGAGCACCCCGGCCAGCCCCCCGCCGTCTCCTCCGCCTGCACCCGCGCCGTGCTTCGAGCGTGCCGCCGTGGCGGCGCTCCTCGTCATCCATGCTGCCATCCTCGGCTTGGGGGCAGCCACCAAGAGCCCCACTCTCAACGAGCCGGGCCACCTCGTCGCCGGCATCAGTTACTGGATGTTCAATCGCTTCGACGTCTATTCCGTCAACCCGCCGCTGGTACGGCTCGTCGCGGCATTGCCTGTCATGGCCGCTGGCTGCGAGACCGACTGGAAGAGTTTCTATAGCGGCCCAGGTGCCCGCCCCGAGATGGCGATGGGTCAGGACTTCTGCCGCGCCAACGGTCGCCGAACGTTTTTTCTCATGATCCTCGCCCGGCTCGCCTGCATTCCCTTTGCGCTCCTTGGCGGATGGGCGGTGTATCGATGGAGCCGGGAGCTTTACGGCCGCACGGGGGCATTGCTTTCCCTGTCTGTCTGGTGCTTCTGCCCAATGATGCTCGGCCACGGGCAGCTGATCACATCCGACGTGGCGGCCTCGGCCCTCGGCCTCGTGACCTGCCATAGCTTCTGGCGGTGGCTCAAGCAGCCAACATGGGCTGGGTCGGCCATCAGCGGAGCGCTTCTCGGGCTGGCTGAACTCGCCAAGACCACGCTGCTCGTGTTCCTGCCGCTTTGGCCGCTTCTCTGGATCGCCTTCCGCTGGGGCGACCGAAACACGATGACGGCCAGACAGTGGGGCAGGGAAGCAGGAATGCTCGTGCTGCGGATCGCCATCGCCTTTTATGTGATCAACTTTGGCTACGCCTTCGAAGACTGTCTGCCCAGACTCGGCAGTTTTTCGTTCGTGAGCCGGTCGCTCTCCGGCCTCGACGCCGACAGCTACGGGAAGCACGGCAACCGCTTCGCTTCCACCATCCTCGCCGACCTGCCGCTTCCGCTGCCGCGGAACTACGTCGTTGGGATTGACCTGCAGCGGCGTGACTTCGAGACCTACCACCACGAGTTTTTTCTCTCGGGCACGTGGAGCAAGACCGGCTGGTGGTACTACTACCTCGCGGGCCTCGGAATGAAGCTACCGCTGGGCACGTGGCTGCTCCTGTTCCTGGCGGGGACGGCCCGAGTCTGGCAGCCGCCGGGAGTGCGCTTCCGCGACGAGGCGGCGCTTCTCGTGCTTCCTGTGGCGCTCTTCGCGTTCGTCAGCTCTCAAACGGGCATGAACGAACATCTCCGCTACGTCCTTCCCGTGTTTCCGTTCTTCCAGGTCTGGATCGGCAGGCTCGGCCCAACGCTCGACGCCGCTCGCCGCCACGCAGCCCCGCTCCGGCTGCGGGCCGCCGCCGGGCTAGTGATCGCCGGCCTCGCGTGGGGCACCGTAAGCAGCCTGCTCTGCGTGCCGCACAGCCTCGCCTACTTCAATGAGACTGTGGGCGGCCGCTGGAACGGCTGGCGGCATCTCGTGAGCAGTAACGTGGACTGGGGCCAAGACCTGATCGCCCTCGAGCGGTTCATCGCGGAGCATCCCGAAGCAGCTGGGCTAGCACTGGCGTATCAGGGAGGCCTCGATCCAACGCACGTGGGGATCGCATCGCGGCCCATGCGCCCCGACGACGCGTCGAGGCTCCTCGCGGCAGAGACGTGGAACTCGGGCCCCGGGACCGATTGGGACTACTTCGCATTCGGCGGCACGGCGGCGGCGGGGTATGACCGTTCAGTCGTCACCCCGCAGCTGACTTCCAGACTGGCGAGGGAGAAACCCTTCGCACGAATCGGCGATGCCACGGTCATTCATCGGATTCCGAAACCCGATTCGAGCGAGGCCGTATCAGACCGCTGAACCGCCTGCCGTCGCATCAAGATGAAGCCTAGCGAGAGCAATCGACACACATCAGACGGCGGCAGACTGAAGGCATGTTTCTTCGTGGCACGATTCGCACTCTGTGCGGGGAGCCGCACCGTTGCCGGCTGACGTTTTACTGGATCCATCATGACGCAAACACCCAACACCGGATCAGCGGCCACGCCAGGGCGGGGACACACCCTGGAGGTCTTGCTCGCGGCAGCGTCGCTGTTACTTGCCACCCAACTTGGATGGATCGTCGTCGAGTACTGGGCGAGCCTTCCGGCCCCCGGCCGGCAGGTCGAAATCCGCTCGCCCGACGCCCCGTACCCTTATCTGGTATTCCTGCCCGAAGGCTACGCCGCGGGAGATCGCAAATGGCCGCTGATTCTGCACCTGCATGGGAGCGGCGAACGTGGCCATGATCTCCGCGCGGTGCGCACCACGAGTTTGCCCCGCCTGCTCGATAAAGGTCGAAAGGTACCTGCGATCGTCGTTTCGCCGCAGTGTCCGCCCGGGGAAACGTGGACCGGCGACGCCATCGTGGCGCTGGCGGATGCGCTGGCCCGCCGTTTTGCCATCGATCAACGCCGTCTGTATGCTACGGGCTACAGCATGGGCGGGTATGCCACCTGGGAAGTGGGTTGGATGTTCCCGGGGCGTTTTGCGGCGATTGTTCCCATATGTGGAGGAGGCCCCGCGGCGTGGGGACCTCGCTTAGCCAGCCTTCCGACGTGGGCCTTTCACGGAGCACGGGATGACGCCGTGCCGCCAGATGAGACCATCAAGCTTGTCGAAGCGATGCGACAGGCCGGGGGGACCCCGCGGCTCACGATCTACGACAACTTGGGCCACGGGATTTGGGATCAGGTTTATGCCACTAACGAACTCTACGAGTGGCTCTGGACGCACGAGACTCCCGCGGAGCCAGACGACACAGGCTCGAGCAACGAGAGGTAGCACGGTCCACCCCGAACGGGGCCGCGCACCATGACCTCCCGCGATACCCCGGCTCCCCAGTCGCGGTGGCTCGAAGCGGCCTTGGTCGTCTCGACGCTCGCGCTGCTCGTGCAACTCTGGCCAGTGATCTGGCCCTGGGTGGACGTCAGAAACTGGCGATGGCCCTCGCTGCTTGGCATCTGGCTCACCAACTGCCTCGATCCGCGTCGCTGGTCGGGTTGGGCCTGGATCGTCCTAAACGTTGCCGTTCTTGGCGTTCTCTTCGCGGTCAAGCTGTGGCAAGACCGCGCCGCGAAACGTGACCGGGAATAATCAATCGCGCAAGGAACACATCCGGGAGGCTCCGCCATGGCAAGACGACAACCGCGGCGTGGCATGACGCTCGTCGAGACGCTCATGGTGGTCGGGATCATCAGTCTCCTGGTCCAACTTCTGTTGCCCGCCGTGCAGGCAGCCCGTGAGGCAGCCAGGAGAGTGCAATGCGACAACAAACTGCGGCAGCTCGCGCTCGCCTGCCAGACGCACGTCGACACTCAGAAGCATTTTCCCACTGGCGGCTGGACCCACACCTGGGTCGGCGAGCCGGAACGGGGATTCGGCCGACGCCAGCCCGGCGGATGGTGCTACAACCTCCTGCCGTTTCTCGAGGAGAAGCCGGTGCACGAACTCGCTCGCGGAACCAGCGGAGCCGATAAGCGAGCTCGGCTCCGCACCATGACCGAGACCCCTGTCGCGGCGTTCGTGTGCCCGTCGCGGCGAGCTGTCCAGGCATTTCCGTTTCGACGCGATGGCTCCCTCGTCAACGCCGACAACCCTGACGTCTGCGGACGAAGCGACTATGCTGCCAACATCGGCGACGCGGTGCCGATTGACCAGCGCGCCGCGGGGCCGAAGACATGGGAGGAGGGGCTGGCCTGGGACGATGGCTCGCTGCCCGAGGCAGCTTGGGTTGCCGCGCGACACAGCGGCGTGATGTTCCAGCTCAGTCGCGTGGCTCCGCGCCATATCACGGATGGACTGAGCAAGACCTACCTGCTCGGGGAGAAGTTCCTACCTCCGGAAGAGTATGAGAGCGGCTATTCGTTTGGCGACGATCAGGCTCTTTACGTGGGGTTCGACCGCGACCAGTCGCGTTCCACGCACCGGCTGCACCCGCCGCTGCGCGATCGCTCCGCCCCGCGCGTATGGCTCAAGGACGGCGACGACGAGACCGTGCTCGACTGGAATTTCGGGAGCGCTCATCACCAGAGCCTGGGCATGGCTTCCTGCGATGGCTCGGTGCGACGCGTGGGATATGACATCGACGCGGTGCTTCACGAGCGGTTGGGAAATCGCGCCGATGGCCAGATCGTTCAGGCTGAATAGGGCTCGATTGCCCCTGATGCATACCGTGAAGCGGTTCTTTGCGGTCATGCTCGGTTTGATGCTGGTCGCCGCGCTCCCTGCGGCACGTTTGCAGGCCGGCGTTGTCGAGTTGTTTGAGGAACGCGAGTTGCCCTTCCAGGTCGAAGGGAACGAGAGCGACGTGTTGAGGTATCGGCTCTTCGTCCCTGATCGCCGAAGCGCCGACGAACAGCTTCCGTTGATCGTCTGGCTGCACGGCCATGGGGAGAATGGCCGTGACAACGCGGCACAGCTGAAATGGCTCGACTGGATATTCCGTGATCCATCCCGACGGTCTGAATACCGGTTCTATGTGTTGGCGCCGCAATGGCCGAAGGATGGTCAGGCTGATTCGTCACCACCGTCCCCTAGGAGGGCCTCCGATCACGACATGATCGAGGCCGTCCAGCGGATGATCGACCGCACGATCGCAGAGGAGCGGATTGATGACTCTCGCATCACCGTGGCGGGGGTGTCCGCTGGAGGCAATGCGACGTGGCAGATCGTGAGCCGTTTTCCCACGCGGTTTGCGGGCGCCGCCCCAATGGGCTCGGCGGCCGTGAACCCGTCGGATATCGCGAACCTCGTGCAGACTCCCATCTGGGCTTTTTTCTCCCAGGATGATCCCCCAGAGTTGCTCGCGACCATTCGCCTCCGAACCGCCGAAGTGGCCACGCGGGGCGGCACGATCATGCTGACGGAAACTCAGGGCATGGGGCATGACTGCTGGACCGAGGCATTCCGCGATCATGCCATTCTGGAATGGCTCCTGAAACAGCAGCGGGGGGTGCGGCATTGGGCCGTTCGCCCCGGCGGCTACTCCGTGCCACAAATCCTGCGCTGGCTCAACACCAAGTGGACGTGGCAGCAGCTCACGGCGCAGGCTCTGGTGTTCGCCGTGCCGGCGTCCCTGATGGCCTGGACGCTGCTCAGGAAATCTCGCGGGCGGTCCCGGCCACAGCCCCCCGGCGACGATGCACCGCCCGTAGGAGCCACCAGCCCGCCCCAAGCCCCAAGCCAATCAGGCTGAGGGCCGCCAAGGCAGGAAGCAACGCCTGGCGGTCGTCGCGGACGATATCCCCGAGCGTCGTTCCGAGGCGCACCTCGTCGAAGTAAAAGCTTCGGCTCCAGTTGTTCGTGACCGCGACAAATCGCTCCAGGTCGGCAGGCCCATCGACGCAATCCACGGCGAGCACCTTCTTGGCTGCCGATGTCGCCGTTGCCGCGGCTTCGTCCGTCAAGTCGGCGGGATTGACCCAATACGAGATGAAGTCGTTCTTGGGGGCATCGGCATTGACCGCGACCTTGAGAACGACCACATACGTCTGATTGGATACCCGAGGCAACAACACCGTGTCCTCGACTTTCCCGTTTTTCGAACAGCACCGTAGGACGAGATCGGTGAGGCCGGTCTCGGGCTGCGAGCGAAACCCGACAAGCGCACCGCGTAGCTCCCGAGCCCCATCGAACCGCTCCTGGTCGATCTCCGCGGCAAATCCCACGAGTGCATGGGCGTCGTTCGCCGCATGCTGTCCCTGATCGCCTCCCGGGTTCAGCAGAAAACTCGCGTAATAAGTCTTCGACGAAGGCACCGCGTCGAGTTTGCGCGAGACATAGCGAAACGCGGGCTCCTTGGTCTGGAGATACTGCACCTTGCCCCCACGGGCATAGGGAATGACCGGCTTCACGAGACTGTTGGCGACCGCTCGAAACTGCGCCGACGAACCTCGCCAGTCGTGCTTGCCGCTCCAGCCTGGGCGGCACGCGGGGTTCTGCTCAAGAAGCTTCCCGACGCCATACTCGCCGATTTCAGGGGTCGTCCCGACGGCGAAACTGTCGGCGGCCACGATCACGGCATGTGCCGTCGCCGCGCTGCCCGCGACCACGGCAACCGCACACGTTCCCAGCCACCAAGATCCCGGCACGAACGCCCTCACGACGCACCCCCGCGGAGATTGGATTACGCCACGACACCGCCGCCAGACACACTGTGCGCCAGCTACCCAGCGTTGGCAAGCCGGCACCGCGTCCGCTGCACCTGCCCCCCCTTTTCGCGGGCTCGCTACCTCATAGCCTACATCGCTTGACGGGGGGGGGGGGGCGTAAACTACATTGGTCGCATGAAGGGGGGTTGCGATGCCGTCCTTCGTGCAGGTGTTCAGCGATCGTTCTTCAACGCAGGAGAATACGATGTTCAAGACATACGCGGGTGGTGCGCTGGTTGCGATCGCAGTCTGGTTTTCTCCTTCGCCAAAGGAGCATACAACTGCGTTTCACGGCGGGGAAAAAAGCTGTTCAGGCATAATGGAAATACTGGAATGTCGTGGGTGCTCTATCAGTGAGCTCACTTTTGGCTTTACCCGCGAGGCTGGGTCCGTAGGAAACTTACTACCCGGAAGCGTCCGTCTTGCATGCACCAGCAGACCCTGCATGCCTGATGTAGCGATTGACGCGTCACCGGAGAGCTGCGACCCAAACTGAATTCCGTGTCGGCCGTCGCCAATTCAAATACCTTTCGTTTTTTCGAGTGATCCCCTACGTTCCTGGGCGACTGCAAGCACGCACACCAATGCAACTTGGAACAACAACGTAAATCTAATGCTGATACGAACTGCCCTTTTAATGACGATCGTCGCGACCACGCCATGTAGCCTAGCGCAAGACTCGCGCAACGATATCGCTATTGAGGGCGTTCGCCGACTTGTCGACGTATTTCGGAATTGCCAATTTTCAGCAGTTATCACAAGTGATGATGTGCGAGTTCGTGACTACGACTATCGCAGCACAATCAAAGTTGCTGCTTGGGTTTGCCCAGATGCCGTTCTGGTTCGATTAAATAGGGATTTCACGGTATCTGACAACGGCAAAAGCATTGCCAGCAAACTCGGGCTTCCCTCTGATCAACAAAGCGAGTTACAGGAATGGAGATGGAGCGTTGGTGGTCCGTGGCTCCGATGCGGCGTTCGGGTAACCGACCCAAGTCGCTGGCCCGGCAACGATCCCGGCGTCGAAGTGGCTCAGATTGATGGTCCTGCGTTGGCTTTCCCGGATGATTATCGCGGGTGGATCAATGTGTGGACTGATAAACTCGTTGGGGAGTTTATTCACGGCCTTGATGTCGATCCGGGAATCACGTTTGAAGAACTCGTAACGGACGGCGGGAGACTCGGCTTCAGCCGACAGACGGTATCCGACGAAGCTCGCGACGACGCGTCATCGCGGACCGAACACTTTCGATCGGCGTTGTACGGCGCGTGCGACGTTACGCTTTCCCAGATCGGCGGATCATGGATGCCAACACGGTTTGTTCTGGTTCGAACAGGGGAGGATCGCGTCACCGCCCCAGATCCGGCAACCGGGCGTTGTCAATCGTCGATTGATGGAGAGAGCATTCGCCTTCCAGATCTACCACTGGGGCGAAAGAAGGCCGAGCCAAGTCTCGATCGCCTTGAGACGGTTTATACGATCACGTACGACTCGTTGCCCACCGGCATCGAAAAGACCGAAGTTCAGTTCTACCGCGGCCAGCAGTACACGTCGTCGTGGAAACTTAGGTTTCTGACGCTTCGATGCGGCAACGTAGATACATCGGCAGTGAACGCCGCTGCACTTCCACTCCAAGACGGCATGCGGGTACTTACGACGGACCAGCCGAACAACAGGATTCGGTCTGAACTTCGTGGCGGAAAAGTCGTTCGTGCGACCGATGTCACTAGCATCAATATCGCCGAATCGGCTCGATTTTCGACCAGTCGAAAAATCGCCCTGCTGACGACGTCGATCATCGTCGCCGCTCTGGCGATCCTGCTTCTGTATCGCCGGGCCTTGCGTGGGTGAACGATGATGGCGGCTCGTCGATCTGTGACGCTCGTGAGCCTGACGATCCTTGCCGGAGCCTGTTGGGTCCTTGTTGGCGGATCCTGCACTGCATACGAAGAGCCCTACTGCGGGCTTTATGCGGTTCACGCCGCTCTCCATTCCTTGGGGCTTTCATCGTCGTTCGACGCGCTAGTCGTTCCGGAATACCTGTCGGGGCCAGTCGGGAGCAGCGCTGCCGATTTGATCCGGGTCGCCGAGGCGCATGGCGCCTACGGATCGCTGGAATCCGGGATGTCAATCGCGAATCTTCGCGCGGCTGACACGCCGATCATTTTGCATACGTCTGTGGCTATCTCGAAGGGGGCTTTCCACCACTGGGTTCTCTTCTTGGGAATGGAGGGCGATTCGGCACGCATCTATGACCCGCCCCGATCCATGTACCTGACCCCAGCGGCGGAGTTGCTCAGTTACTGGGACGGGCGCGGCGTTGTCATCGGCACATCCTCGCCTGCTGCATGGCGTTCGCCCGCGACGCTCGAAGCAGTTCTCGCCGTGCTGCTGGTCGTCGCTGGTCTCGGGCTGGTTGGGCTTTGCGGGCCGCTAAAGCCATACCCGGCAGGATGCATCATCGTCGCAGCGCTGGCGGCGGCGACGGTCTGGCACGCGGTGGTGAGCTATGGATTTTTCCGCAGCCCGAACGCGATTGCGAACATTGCCAGCCATTACGAGGCGTTCGGTGTCGGAGAAGAGACGATCGAGTCAACTCAATCGGCGATCGCGGGCAAAGATGCCACGATCCTCGATGCCCGGCGACCAGATGCTTACGGCCGTTGGCACATCCCGACTGCCCTCAATCTGCCTGTCACGGCAACTCACGGCGAACTCCGCCACGTGCTGGAATCGATCGCCAAGGATCGGAAACTGATCGTGTATTGCAATTCCTCGCAGTGCTCCTGGGCACGGCAGGTGGCGCATCACATCGCGGCGCGAGGCTACCGAAACGTGTCGGTGTTTACTGACGGAGTGGAAGGCTGGATGGCAGCGCTACCGGGAGCGTCGGCAGATGCCGGTTCGAACGACACACCCCCCTGACAGCCCAACTCGTCAGGGCGATCGACTGCATTCATGGGGACTTGCCGCTTGGCTCGCCGCGTTGGCGATCGCCTATCTCCTGGCGCTCAGCGGCGTGTCGCATCTCAACAATCCTTACCAGTTCCTCGCTGCGATCTACGAATACCGCCTACTGCCGGGTGGATTGGCGAAGGCCGCGGCCTTCGTGTTGCCGTTTGTGCATCTCGCCCTGGCCTGCACACTCGTCGTTCGTCAGGTTCCGCAGGTGTTCTTGCTCAGTGGAGGCCTGTTTACGCTTTACACGCTCGCGCAGATCCTGGCGTGGTCTCGCGGCCTCAACATCGATTGCGGGTGCTTTGGTGGCATTCATCCAACCACGGACGCGCCGTCGATTGGCGCGAAGTCGATCGGACTGGCCGTTGTTTCGGCGGGAGTGAGTTTGGTCGGGTTCTGGGCAGCGGTTAGGGCGGGCCACCCGGCTGAGGCTGAGTTACCGCATCGTGGTAGACGACTCGCGCATTCTGGCCCGCGGAGCAGATGAGCTTGGTCGCTGTACAGCAACTCGTTTCTACACTGAGCGGTCGGCTACCACCGCACGCGCTCTTGTCCGAGGCCCAAAGCTCCCAAGCACAGCGTTGATGGCGTCTCAGTTCATAGGAGACTCCGGGCCCGGATTGCTTCTAACAGGCCGTGGCCGAAGTCGTTTTTAGATCGCGTCTGACCTAGGACTAGCGCCCTCCGAGGAATCTGGGTAGCGTGGGCATCTCCACGGAGGTGTCCATGAAGCCGTACTCGAAGGAGTTCCGCGGTGAGGTGCTCGCGGCCTGCGACAGGGGACGAGGTACCCGCGAGGTGGCGACGTACTTCAACGTCAGCGAGTCGTGGGTTCGTCGGGTCAAGCAGGAGCGGAGGGAGCTGAACAAGGTTGCTCCCCGCCTGACGCGTCGGCGGACGCCGCTGTGGGCGCCGCTTACCGATCGGATGCGTGAGTTGATCCGGCAGAAGCCCGACCTGACGCTGCGGGAGCTCAAGGCGGAGCTGGGAACGGACCTGTCGGTCCAGACGCTGTGCACGGCGCTGCAGCGGCTTCGCCTGACCGTCAAAAAAAAGTGCTCATCGCGGCGGAGCGGGAGCGGCCGGACGTCGCGGAGCGGCGGAAGGAGCTCCAGCGGGAGCAGCCGCTGTTGAGTCCGGACCGGCTCGTGTTCATCGACGAAACATGGGCCAAGACGAACATGACCCGCCCCCGGGGGCGGGCGCCCAGGGGCGAGCGCTTGCTGGCGAGCGTGCCTCACGGCCACTGGAAGACAACAACGTTCCTCGCTGCCCTTCGCTCCACGGGCCTGACGGCCCCTCTCGTCGTGGATGGAGCCATCAACGGCGAACTCTTCCTCGGTTGGGTCAGGCACCACGTGGTGCCGACGCTCCAGCACGGCGACGTCGTGGTGATGGACAATCTCGGTGTCCACAAGGTTGCAGGCGTACGCGAGGCGATCGCAACCGCTGGAGCGAGGGTCTTCTACCTGCCGCCATACAGCCCGGACTTCAACCCGATCGAGCTCGTCTTCTCGAAGTTCAAGTGGCTCCTGAAAAGCGCGTCCGCTCGGACCGTCGAGGCGCTGTGGTCGGTCTGTGGGGACGTGCTCGACCGCTTCACCGAGGCCGAGTGCCGCAACTGCTTCAAGCACTGCGGCTACCGCTACACGTAGACGGGACGCGATCTAGTGTCGCGGATTGCGTGATCTTCAGCCGCCGTTGGCCATGGAGCGATACGGCCCATATCCTGCCGGCGTTGTCACCATCCACTCGGGACTCGATATGAGCCTCCGAAAAGAAGGGCTCAACCGTCCGCCCAGAGTGAGGTTCTTCCGATGGCTGGGACGCATTTCCAACCTTGGAAATGTGTCCTCATCCGGCAGCCGCCAGCAGGCCAGCCACGCCGAAGTGCGACTCTGCCGCCGGCGGTAGCCCGTTCACGGCGACCTGACGGCTGCCTGCATCCATCCCCCCGGCCCGCCACCTCCTCAGCAGTTCACCGATGAGACCGAGTCGATCTCACCAACCGCGGCGAGGCCGGCGAGCTTGAGGGCGTCATCGCGGTCGGTCTTTCGCTTGACGTGCTTCAAGTGCCAGGCTGACTCGGACGCGCTGGCTCCCTGTGCCATACCCTCTGCCGTCTCACACAACTCATGGACCAAGCCGGCCTGCGAGCAGGCATCGAACACAACACTCGACACAGGCTCCCGGGCGAGAACAGACCTTACCTCATGGGACGTCGCCTGGAACGAGTTGAACTCCGCCACACGGGGGCGGGGTCGCACAAATAGCGAGGCTGTTGTATCGGCCGAGATCCGGCGAGAGAATGGGGAGAGCCTCCATGTCATGTCTCCTGGGATTGGGGCCAGGCCATCACGGTAGCCCACGACATGCATGGATTCTTTAGGCCGAGGACTAGTACGGGAGACACGCAATGAGCACCACCACTGAAGCCATTGTGGCTGGGGTAATCAGCGGAGTGCTCGCCACAGGTTTGGCTGCGGTAATTCGTAGCGTGTGGACCGCCATGATTTACCCTCACATTGAGAATTGCCTCTATGGCGACATACGAATCGATGGTGAGTGGAGATCCACGTTTAGGGGCGTGAGCTTCATTGATTCTGAGGTGATAACGATTGTTCAGGTTGGCCATCGCATTAGCGGGTCAATGCAATGCTACGAGGGTCCGGACAAGGGCCGAGCATTCAAGTTCACGGGAGAGTTCAGAAATAGGATTCTTACGGGCATGTACGTCTCCCAGAAACCCAACTCATTGGATCGTGGCACCTTCGCACTTCAAATCGAAGACAACGGTGAGCGCCTGTCGGGTCAATGCATCTACTATAGGGATCCGACAAACACCCTCGAAGTCGCGGCTGAGTACACTTGGATCCGTAGCCATCACGGAGCGCCGTTCTTGCCAAGTGATGCATCCGCTGGCAAGGGCCACGAGGAGGCCACTCGGGCATAACCTTCCAAGGATTTGATTTCGCGAAGCCGAACCTCAAATCCTCTGTTCAAGAAGCCCGGTGGAGCACAGAGCGAGCCGCATCCCTAACAGGCCGTGGCCAAAGTCGGCTTCACATGCTGTGAGAGGGCGCTAAACTCCTGCGATCGGGCACGGCTCGTCGATCGGCAGACCCAGGAAGGGACATGGCACTCGGGAAGCGACGCCGGGAGCGACTCTGCCGCCGGCGGTAGCCCGTTCACGGTGAGGTGACAGTTGCCTGCATCCGGCCCCCCGGCCCGCCACCTCCTCTGCAGTTCACCGATGAGACCGGGTCGATCTCGCCAACGGCCTCCAACCGG
>JAFMIU010000093.1 GCA_017853835.1 Pirellulales bacterium
CCACCAGCGACATCGCAGCCGGCGGCGATCCGGTGAATGGCAACTCAGGACGGCGCGTGACGCTCACCTTCGTCGATCCTGGTTCTCGGGCCAAGGCCGCTGTGGCGGGCCTGGGCTTCGAACTGCGGGCCGTGACCGGCGACGGCGTCACGGCCACCTTTCTCGACGCCAACGGCGTGGCCCTCTACCAGACGGGCACGGCTTCGTGGTCGTTCCGGAGCCTTCCACGAGCAGCTTCCTCGGCTCGTGGGCGGCGGCCGCGGTGCTGGCTGTCGGGGCAGGCCGTACGAGACGATTCCCGTCACCGCTGCGCTGGTGACACACACTGGTTCCATGCAACGGGGACGGTCAGCCGACGCTCCCCGAAGCGCCAGCGGCCGTCGTGCTAGAGTGTGGTCTCGATCCCATCCCATGTCCTCCCGCGAAACCCCATTCCATGAGCCAACCAACCGTTGCGGAGTATGTCCTGCGTCGACTTTCCTCTCTGGGCATCGACCGGGTATTCGGGGTGCCTGGCGACTATGCGTTTTCCATAGACGACGCCGTGGAGAAGGTTGACGGTCTGAGCTGGGTGGTCAACGCCAACGAGCTCAACGCAGCCTACGCCGCCGACGGGTATGCCCGGATTCGCGGCGCGGCGATCCTGACCACCACCTATGGCGTCGGTGAGCTGTCGGCACTCAACGGCGTGATGGGTGCTCGGGCCCACCGGGTGCCGATCTTTCATCTGGTCGGCATGCCGAGCGGCCGCATCCGACACCTCGGGCTGATCACCCATCACAACCTCGGGGATACCCACTACGACCGGTACCAGCCGCTGTCATCGGCGGCGTGCTGCGTGTCGGCCGTGCTCACTCCAGACAACTGTGTCGCCGAACTGGAGCGGGTTATCCGGGAGGCGATCCGGCAGTCGATGCCCGCCTACGTGGTGATCCCGGAATCCGACGGCTATGCACCGGTGATCGGCGCGCCGGTGGAAGGCGTGCCACTGCGGCAGATCAAGCGGCAGCGGAGCGATCCGCACGAACTGCGGGCCGCGGTCGACCTCGTGCTACGCAGGCTTGCGGCGGCCAGCAACCCGGTGGCCCTGCTGACGGCCCTGACCGCCCGCTACGGGGTGGCCTGCCGGGCCGTCGAGCTGATCACCAAGGCGGGCCTGCCCGTCGCGATCACCTCGTACGACAAGGGGGTGATCGACGAATCACTGCCCAACTATATCGGGCTCTATGGCGGGAGGCGCTCCTCGCCTGCAGCGGTCCGTGACACGGTCGAGCAGGCGGATCTGCTGGTCGACATCGGGGGCGTGATGCTCACCGAACTCAACACCGGCATGTGGAGCACGTCGCTCGACATCGGCCGCGCAATCTGCATCCACGACAACTGGGTTCGGGCGGGAGAGAAGGTCTTTCTCAACGTGGCCATCGATGATGTGCTCGATGCCCTGCTGGTGGAGGTGCCGGCAGCCCGGCTGCCGGCCATCGCCCGGCCCGCTCCGCTGGACTTGGTCGGGGCCGCCGATGCCCCGACATCGTCAGCGACCTTCTATCCTCGCCTCCAGCGATGCCTGCAGCCGGGCGACACGCTCGTGATCGAGACCGGCCTGGCGATGCTGCACCTGAATCCGATGCTGCTGCCTGCCGGCGTGGGGGCGGAGGCGCAGGGGCTGTGGGGCTCGATCGGCTGGGCCACACCGGCGGCATTGGGCGTCGCCCTGGCGAAAACGGCCGGCCGCACCTGGCTGGTCACCGGAGATGGATCGCATCAGCTCACACTCAATGAACTGGCGGTGATGGGCCGCTACCAGGCCAAGCCCGTGATCTTCGTGCTCAACAACGGACAGTATGGCGTGGAAGTGGTCATCAGTGAACGTGGTCATGAATACGACAACCTCGCCGCGGTGCAGTATCACCTGCTGCCCACCGCGTTTGGCTGCGCAGGATGGCTTTCTGCAAAGGTCTCCACCGTGGCGGAACTGGACGCGGTGCTCGAACGGATCGCCACGCATGACGGCGGAGCCTACGTCGAGGTGATGATCCCCGCGTCGGAGAGCGAGCCACTTCCGGATGCGGTGAAGGACGCTGGCTACAAACTGCGAACGCCGCAGCCGTAACCCTCCCGCCGCGTCAGGCATCATCGCGCGTTCGCCGGCATCGGCAGGCCTGCGCATCTCCCCGTGAGGTGCTTTGATCTCCCCGTTTGGCCCGGGCTTGTGCGCGACGTGTCGAAGGAGGTCCTGGCTCCGGCCGCGGAGGAGTCGGTGACTGTCCGTTTGCATCTGCACCCGGAGACGGGCTGCTGTCAGGCGATCCGGACCACAGGGGCTCGGCCACGCTTCCACGAGACGATCCCGCCGAACACCGACACAGAGGCGGTGCCATCCGGACCTATCGAGATGCCCGCGTAGTAGTTGTTGGCGTATTCGCCCCCCACAAGGCTCGACCACGACACGACATCGGCCCGCTTGTAGACGGAGCCCGTGCGGTAGTCGAGAGCCGCCCAATACCAGCCCTGACGGTCCTTCGCGTAGGAATAGATAAGCCCGTCGGCCGTCGAGAGAATCGATACCACCGATGGCACCGACACGCTCGTGTTCGACCACTTCACCCATGATTGGCCTGTCCGCGGATCGAAGTCCACCCGTTCCACGCCCGGCTTGGTCGTGAGTGGCCCGACGGTGCTGCCAACGTTGACGTTGCCGTAGTTGTTTTCGACGATCAGCGTGTTATTCACGGCGATCAGCGAGTTTTCGGTGCCGTTCTCCCCGGGCAGGCTCTTGAACACCGCCTGGCTGGCGATGAGATGGCCCGTCGTCCGGTCGTACACGTTGACATGCATGAAGGGATCGGCGTTGTCGGTGATCGCAACGAACTTGTTGCCATTCGCATCGTCGAAGCAGGTCGGCGTCGTGCCCGAGCCCTGCGAAACCTGGCCTGGCTTTTGACGGTTGCCGCGGTCGTACTCGGTCCGCCATGTCACGACGACGGCGCCGCTACCGCCCGCATCCAATCGGTACTGAGCGTAATCCGTGACGACATACACCCCGCCGTCGCTGTCGGTGGAGAACGACTGAGTATTCGTCTCCCTCTGGTCCGCGCCGCTGTATGTCCGCAGCGACGTGATCTGCAGGCGACCGTCACGCGTCACATACCCAGCCTGGGCGTTCTTGGTGACGAACCACATCCGGCCGGCGGAGTCCGGCACCACGGAGTTGAGGATGTCGAGGCTGTCGTTGATGGACGGCGCCAGGTCGTAGATCTGAGGATTGGCGTCGAAGCGGTTGCCGGTCGTGCTATACACCCGGATTTGCTGGTTGGCCGTCACACACACCACCCGATCCTGCTCGTCGAGGTAGAAGTAGCCACCGCCCGCAAAACTGGTGTCTGGTGGTGTGAGCTTGTTCGGCAGGGTGACCTGGTCGAGCGTGGCTCCGGTCGCCGGATCCATCAGCGCCAGCGTGAAGGCCGTGTAGCCGGGCTGGGTGGCATCGGGTCCCGAGAAAATGGACAGTTGCTGGCCGCGGGAGTTGAAGGCCAGCGTGCCGCCGATCTTGTCGGGCAGGGGCCCGCGCGGGGTCTCCACGACGTGATTGAACGCTCTCGTCCCAGGCCCCTTGATGGAAACCGTGTCCGAAGCATCCGCGTTCTTGTGGATCGAACTCACGTTGTTCGAGGCCATGAAGGCGTTTTGGTACGGCGCCGGTGCCGTGATCGACTGCGGGCCCGGAGAGGTGATGACGCGCTGCCTCGGGGGTGTCGTTCCCACGAAAATCACGATCGAGTTGCCGCCGCCGCCTTTGGCCACGCCTCCGATGAGCACCTCGCCAGTGGCATCCCAGGTGAAGTCGGGCTTCCAGTTGTTGAGGCACCACATGTTGCCCCCCTGATCAACCCGAACCTGGGTCATTCGCTGAAGCGGCAGATAGCTCTCCGGCATGTCCTTGCCATAGACAGGATCGCCATTGGCCATGCGCACCTGCTGCCCGCCCGTGGGCACGGTGTAGCCCACGGCGGAGGAGATCGGCTGGCCCTCGGCATAGCCCTGCGGCCGCTTGGCGGCGTTCGCCCCGGCCAGCACGGAGATCGCCGGCTTAGTGTAGACCGCACCCACCCCCTCGGGGCCGAAGTTGGCCACCCAGATGTTGTCGGCTCCATCGACCTCCACACCCCACGGGCCAGAGATGCCGCCTCCCGAATACCGCTTGATGTCGACGTGCCAATCCATGGTGTCGTTCCAGTCGAACGGCACCTTGTAGACGCTGTCGGTCGGCCCGCTGGTGATCCAGCAGTTGCCCAGGGAATCGAGCACCATCCCCCTGGGGGCGTGCAGCCAGTCGTCGTTCAAGGTGGTGCCGGATGTGGGGACTCTGGCCACCGGCGTGAAGAGCGGATCGAGGGTGTAGCTGCCGGGGCTGCCGTTCAGCTTCACCCGCACAAAGCCGCCGGGAGCTGCCGTGTCCCCCAGGTCGCCGCTGAAGCTCACCCACACCGAATCGTCGGCGGCGAGCCGCACGTCGAAGGCACGCTGAAAATGGTTCAGGTCGGGATCAATGGCCCGCCATACGGCGTCAGGCACCTTATACGACACGGCCTGCTGGGAATCACCCTTGGGAAAGACCACCACCGAGTCGTTTTCGATACTCGCGATGTAGACGTTGCCCTGCGAATCAACCTGGATCCCCTGCGCCCGCTTCACGGCGGGAAACTCCCCGGTGGTCGGGTTGAAGCCATACAGCCCCTGCGGCCCCGACAGTGCCACGCCGGTCGGGCTGTACACCGACACCGATCCGGTGCCACTCCCCTCGGGCGGCGCCCCGGGCTTGTTGCCCGGCGCCTTGCCCCAGCCGTAGTTGGTCGCCCAGATGTTGCCGGTGGTCCGATCGATGGCGATGCCGAATGCTTGGCCGAGGGTGCCGCCGCCGGTTACCGGCGATGTGGGCGAGTTGGTGGCAGGCGACCCATTGGGCTGCAGCACCAGGACGACCTTCGAAGAGTTGGGTTCGTCCGGTGAAACCATGTTGTTCGTCACCCAGGCATACCCTCTGTCGTCGAACACGAGCTGCGCCGGGCCGGCCATCATGTTCTGCTGGCTCCCCGAGTTGTTGACGACCACGGTCAGCGTGAAGGCGTCGGGCGATTGAAACAGGCCGTTGACGTAGGTCGCCGAGTAGCGGGTCATACCGTAGATCTCAGCGACCTTGGCGTTGGGATACCGATTGATCTCCGCAAATGCCTCAAAAACATTGTCGGGAGTTGTTCCGTTCGGCGGTGTTGCATAGGTGAAGAACTGCGACCGAAGGAAAGCCCGCTCGAGGGGCCCGCTTCGCACCATCGCCGCCGTAAGGTTGCCCAGCGACCGAAGCGTCCGCAGCGAATTCGTCTCGTACTTGTTCGGGGAGGCAAGGAGCGTCCACGACGGCCTTCCGGTGGTCACCGAAACGAGTTTGCCATTCATGCCGGCCGCGATCCGGAGGCCGAAGGGATCGCCGCCGATCCCGCCGTCCGGGAGACAGAACTGCGTCATCGAGTAGCCGGCCGCGACCGTCGTGAGTTCATTGACGGTGATCGCCGTGTTGGGAAGATCTGAACCCAAGACAGTCGTCAGCGAGACGCCGCCGCCGAGTTCCGCCGTGACGTAGAAGACACCAGACGTCGTCGATTTCGACACATTCTCGATCCGGAACGTTCCGTCGCGGGCGCTGGTCGCGGTTCCCAACGCATGGGGAGCCGCATCGGTCGCCTCCCACAGCGTGACCAAGGCGCTTTCCTGCCCAAGCGCCTTCGTCCCCTTCCCCGACATCACCGTGCCATTGAACGTGTCTGCGGCCATCATGTGTCGCGGCTCCAACCGGTCGAGATGCAGCGCGTCGCGTCGACCTCCGCAACGAGATCTGCGGCGACGACTGACGGAGGCGTGCTGTCGGGCCTTGAATCCAAACTTCATGGCAGTTCCTTTTGTGGTGATGCAGCACAGGATGGAAGGGGCCGGGTATCGACGAACCGACCAGGCGTTTCCGGTCTTCGAGTCCTACCATCGGCCTACGGGAGTACCAACGTGTTTTCGTGCATGAAACGTACGACTCGTGCGCGCCGTGCCGGCCGTCGACCCTGCACCACCAAAAGACAACCGACGGCTGTAGGATGTCGGGAGGGGCATCGCAGCCTGGTTTTTCAAACACGAGTGAGAACCACGCCATCGATCGCTCGTCACCGATCAATACGTGTGCGAAAGTGCCATCGGCCCTGCTCGCATCGGCCTCCACGACAGCGAACGACCTCCGAAGGAATCTCCCACGTGAGACTCACCACCACGAAGCCTGCACGGATCGCGAATCGCCGCACGATCGGCTGGTTCGCTCTGTGCCTGGGAACCCCGATCACCTTCCTGCTCGCAGGTATAGGAAATGCACAGCTTTTGGGCACGGGCGTGAATCTGGCGGGGGCGGAGTTTCAAGTCCAGACGTGGGGCATCGATAACGTTCCGGGCACGTACAACGTCGATTACATCTACCCCACGAGCGCCGAGATCGACTATTACCTCGGAAAGGGAGTGAAGCTCTTTCGGCTACCCTTTGCCTGGGAGCGACTGCAGCCAACGCTCTCGGCGAGCCTCGACCCGACGGAACTCGGCCGACTCAACACCGTCGTGAACTACGCGACGAGCAGAGGTGCCGACGTGATCCTCGATCCGCACAACTACGCCCGCTGGTCGCCTTCGCCCCACACCTATTCGAACAACGTGGTGGGAACCAACGTGCCTGAAGCCGCATTCGCCGATCTCTGGTCCCGCCTGGCCACGGAGTACAAGGGCAACTCCCGCGTCGTATTCGGCCTGATGAATGAGCCGCACGACATGGATACGGCCGTTTGGCGAAGTGCCGCCAACGCGGCGATCTCCGCGATCCGAAGCGCCGGTGCCACCAACCTTGTGACCGTGCCTGGCAACAACTACACGGGGGCGTGGAGCTGGAGCGAGAGCATAAACGGCCATGCTTCCAATGCGGTCGAGATGCTCAAAATCGTCGATCCGGGCAATCATTATGTGTTCGAAGTTCACCAGTATCTCGACAGCGACTCCTCGGGCACCGGGGCCACCATCGTCAGTCCGACCATCGGTCAGGAGCGGCTTGTGGACTTCACCAACTGGTTGAAGGCCAATAATCGGAAGGGGTTCCTCGGCGAATTTGCCGTGGCCAACTCAATGATCGGCAATGAGCCCGGTCAGATCGGTGACGAAGCAATCACGAACATGCTGAACTACATGGAAGCCAATAGTGACGTCTGGGTGGGGTGGACGTGGTGGGCGGGTGGTCCCTGGTGGGGCAACTACATATTCACCATCGAGCCGACGAATCTCGGAACCGGCAACCAGGCCGACCAGGCCTCGATGACGCTCTTGGAGCCGAGGTTTTCCGCGGCCCCGGGACTGACTCTGCCCGAGCCGTCACCATCGGCATTGGCGTTTGTCGGTATTGCCTGTGGCGGCTGGGAACTGTGGCGGCGCCGCCGATCGTGAGGATCGACGATGCCTCACGGTCGGCGATGTTCAGAGGCCGTCGAGGTCGATCACGCGCAGCTCATCGGGAGACCACGCGGAGGCGTCGCGAGCGGCTTGTCCGGGATCCGTGACGAACATCCCGATCGGTCCAGGGTCACTGGGGAACGCGCCCAGCCGGATGTCGTCTCCGCCACCTGCGGAAGGCGGCAAGGCCGCCGAGTCCGGCGAGCGCTGGCGCGACGATCGAGGGTTCGGGCACGGCATGCGTCGCCAAAAATGCCGACACGTCGGGGGTGGACCAGGAGAACTGCAACACGCCGGCGGAATCGAACTTGCTGATCATGCTGTCGGTGCTGCCGGTGCCGCTCGACACATAGACGTTGCCCGCCGAATCGAGCGCGAGGCCCGAGGGCGCGGTCAGGCCGGCCGAGGCTCCGATCGTGGCGAGGAGCACTCCCCCGGCGTCGAACAGGCTCACGGTGTTGGCGTTTGCATTGGCAACCAGCAGGTCACCGCTCGCATTGATCGCCAGCCCACTTGGCCCCGAGATGCTTGCTGGGCCGATCGCCGCTTGAAACGTGCCGTCCGCCGAGAACCGACTGATCGTGTCTTGGAACCAGTTGCCCGCGAAGAGCCGGTCGGAGGCATCAATCGCCAGCCCGACAGGGCGGTTGACCTGATTGGTGATCGACGAGACGAAGGTGCCACTCGCGTCGAAGGTGCTGACTGAGTTCTGTCGCGTCCCGCCCCCGTAGTTTGCTGCGTACAGGGTGCCCTGCGAATCGATCGCCAGCCCAAAAGGCTGCGAAAGCGTGGCCGATGAACCGATCGTCGCCAGAAAAACCCCCTGCGGGCTGAACTTGCTGATCGAATCGGTGCCTTGGTTTGAAATGTACGCGTTGCCGGCGGCGTCGAATGCGATCCCGGTGGGACCGTCGAGGTTCGGGGTGGCGAATGTCTGCTGGGAGCTTTGCACCGCCGTACCGCTGGTGAGAGAGATGTCGTAGGTGTACACGGCATTGACTGCCGGAACCGGCACGTACAGCCATTCCGCAGCCGGAGCCGCCCGCAGGACCGACATCATCACCACCGTCCGAACGACCAGGGAGGGCATGGTGCATTTGCGATGGCGCTGCCGTGGAGCAGGCGCCCGCGATGGAACGGAAATGGCCGGGAGCGTCATGGATGGTTCTCCAAAGGAGTCGCCATCATAGCAACTTGCCCCGAAGGGCAATCGTCGCCGTCCCTGGAGACCGACGGGGCAGCCACCGCCGCGCCGCCCGTCACCGCCGCACGAGACGCCTGCCGAGTCTTACTCCTCGTGCAGTGGGCCGGGCGGGGCCGCGTCGGCCATACTCTTCAGCTCCTTGATCGAGATTCCGGCATCTTGAACGAGCCGGACCAGATCCACCGCGGCGTAGATATCGAGTCGCCGAGTGAGCATCGTGCGGTAGTACTTGACCGTCCGCTCCGACATCTCGTATTCCTCCGCCATTTCCTTGTTCTGCATCCCCGTGACGATCCCGAGCAGCATCTGGAGTTCCCGGGCACTGAGCCGTTCGATCGTCTGCCGTGCCGTGGCACGTTGCAGCCGCGCCGCCCGCTCCTGCTTATTGCGGGCGAGGGCCCGGTCGATGGCGCTGATCAGCTCAGAGGTCTGAACCCGTTTTGTGAGAAAGTCTTCGGCACCACCTCGCATCGCCCTGACGCTGGTCGGGATGTCACCCTTGCCGGTGATGAACACGACCGGCAGCGGATTGGTGGAGGCAGCCAGAATCTCCTGGAGCTCAAAGCCATCCCGCCTGGGCATCTGAAGATCGGTGAGCACGCAGCCTGGATCCTCCGGGTCGGGCCGCAGCAGAAACTCCGCCACCGAGGAGTAGGAGGCCACCCGATAGCCGTGCCCCCCGAGCCGGCGGGTCATGCTTCGAAGAAATGACTCATCGTCGTCGATCAGATGAACGGTCGTGCTCACTCGCGTCGCCCCTCGTCCCAGAATGGCAGCCGGAGACGGACCGTCACGCCACGGCCCGGGTCGTCTTCGATCTGCATGCTACCATCGTGCTGTTCGACGATGGAGCGCACGATCGGCAGCCCCATCCCCAGCCCGGTTTCTTTCGTGGTTAGAAAGGGCTCGATCGCCGTGGCGATCTTGGGATTCTCGAGCCCCCCGCCCGTATCGATCACCGCAAGGTCGATGATTCGGCCATCGAGGGTGGCTGAGATCGTGATGCCGCCCGGGGCGACAGGCGGTCTGCCGCGGGGTCGCTCTCGCGTCGCCCGGATCGCATCGGCCGAGTTTCCAATCAGGTTCAAAAGGGCCTGCTGGAGCATGATCTCGTCGCCCGCGATCGGCGGAAGGCCGGCAGGGCAGTCGACGGCGACATGAATCCCGTCGGCTCTCAGCCGCGGACCGGCCAGGGCGAGGGTGTCGCGGAGGAGGGATGTCACCTCCACGGCGGCCGTCGTAAATCGCTGCTTTCGAACCATGGCTCGGATCCGGTCCAAGACGGCTCCGGCCCGCTGATCATCGGCCGCGAGGTCGTCGAGGATCTCACGCAACTCGGCGGCATTGTGGGAGGAATCGTCACGCAGGAGCAGGCTGGCCGCTTCGATATTGTTGAGCATCGCGCCGAGCGGCTGGCCGAGTTCGTGGGCCAGCGAGGCGGCAAACTGCCCGAGCGTGGAGACTCGGCTGGCATGGACGATCATCGCCTGCTGCTCGTCCACAAGCCGCTCCGCCCTCTGTCGGCGGCGGAGCTGCTGGATGAGCGTCGCGATCAACAAGCCCTGGAGAACGAAGAGCACGCCCGCTCCGACGGCCTGCGGCCAATAGCGATCCCAAAACCCCAGTTCCCGGAACACGACCCGCGCTCCTGGCGGAATCCGTGATGCCGAAATGCCGAACCGATCCAACGCCCGCTGGTCGAGGATCACCATGGGAGGGACGAAGACCGGATCGGGGGGCGCCCCCGCCCGGCTGGCGGCGGTGAGCCGGGCGGCTGCCGCCCCCAACGCCCCGATGTTGGTGCACACGCCCCCGACGACCCCTCGGCCGACGTAGGTATCAATGATCCCGAAGATCGGGGCCTTCGTTTCGCGACAGAGTGTCTCCAGAATGACGGCGGGCACGTAGGTCTTCCCGCCAGGTTCGTCCTTCCAGTAACCGATGTAGACCACGATGGAATCGGCCGGGAGCCGCCGCAACCTCTCCTTCAGGTCCTCGAGTGACAGATCCAGCAACGACAGAAACTCCAATCCGCGTGATTCGATCGTGCGGCGGGCATCGTCGATCTCACTTTGAAGAAGTTGGGGATGGGGCCTGGTCTGACCGATGACGGCGACCCGCCGCGCCCTGGGAAAGAGGGTGAATCCCAGTTCGATCGTCTCCGTGACGTTTCCGGCTGTCGTGATATAGGTCGAGTTCGGCGGGAGTACCCCACCGACCGTTTCACCGGGCCGGTTGACCGCCACGATCGTGGCCCCCGGGGCGAGCACCTCGCGGTTGCTGACAACGAAATCCCACGTCACGGCACTCGTGGGCACAATCACGTCGAACGGCGCGTCCCTGAACTTTCTGAGCAGCCAGCCGGCAGCCTGATCGAGATCACCGTCAAGACGGCCGAGCCGAACGAGGTCGAGGTTCTCGATGAAGATCTCGTATCCGCCATCGGCGACCTCGGCCAAGGCTTGATTGAATCCCCGCATGAACTCGACGAACGCGGGACGGGTGGGCCCCTCCTGGTCGATGATCAGCACCCGTCTCGACCGCGGTGCCTGCGGTGAATCAGCAACGGCTCCCGCGACAAAGGCAAGGCTGGCTGCTCCGAGCGCAACGCTTCTGACCGCACGGCACATGGATCGCAAAGGAGTCATCGGGGGTTTTCAGAACCCCCGAGAATACACGAGGCCGAGCCCGGCAACGGATTCCGGGCTCGGCTCGCGGATCGTCTGCCCGACGACGTTCAGCGCCGGCGAAAACGGAACCACCCGCCAGCGACAGCCACAGCGCCGGCCAGCAGGCCATACGGGCCGGGTTCCGGCACAGCACCGACGGTGATCGCCGCATTGGGGGTGTCCTCCCAGGCATAGTCGACCAGGGTCAGGGTGTGGTCGGTCGATACCCCTTGAAGGAGCTCGAAACGTGCCCACCCATACTGGAAGTTGATCGGTCCACCGAGAAGAAATCCGGCATACCCGGTACCCGTGGCGGGAAAGTTGCCCGTGGTCGCTCCCGCGTATTCGTGGAGCAGGAGGTTGTCGTTCGATGTGCCGTTCGTCGGGTACATGTTTCCCACGCTCGTCAGCGGGCCGATCGTGTCTGATGTCGTGAAGTTTCGCGCCTGGAGCGGCGTGCCGGCATCAACAAAAACCCCCGACCCATTTTCCATGGGCGTGAAGTACGAGAACTGGCCCGCATGAGCGATGACGCCAAACTGAAAATCCTGACCGTTGATCGTGATGGCCTGCGGTGTGGAGGCCACCGTGGCCGTTTGGTTCAGCGGACCGCTGTACTGAATCGCCGCCTCGGCCCCAGCGGGAGCGACGAGCGCAACGAGCATCGCGAGCGACATGAGTTGAAACTGAGAAAAGCACCGCATCGATAACCCCCCGAGGTAAGGACGTCCATGAGGACATCGTTGACCGTGATCAGAGCACTCGCGTGCCGGGCCTTCGTCGAGCCCATGAACACACCGAGCGTTTCGGCGTGACCGCACCACAGCAGCCACGCTTGCGCCAAAGGGTAACGCACCTTGTCGAAGCATGCAAGGCGGCGTGCGGCGTGACGGAACGCCGGGGCACACGATCGATGCTCTCCGGGCGGCATGCCCGGGCTCGGGGACGTGGGTCCGGCTGGCGAGCATCTCGACCACATCCTGATAGGATGGAGGAGGCTGGTGATTCCTCCTTTCGAACGGATCATGGCATGTTGTGGCGATGGCTTCGCACCGGCGTCGTGGTCCTCCTGGCATTGAGCCCGCCTGGTTCGGGCCTTCCGGCACTGCACGCTCAACAGGCCGGCACCACCGCCATCACGCCGGCATCCGTCACCGCCGTCGAGACGCTGCGGCCGGCCGTCACCATCCCACGGCCGATGTCCGACCATCCGCTCGCCTGGGTGCTGAAGTTCGCGCACGACGAGCAGACCTACCTGCAGCACACCGTGCGCGACTTCACGTGCCGGGTCACGAAACGCGAGCG
>JAFMIU010000023.1 GCA_017853835.1 Pirellulales bacterium
TTCGCCACGGCCGACCTTCAGGCTGCACGGCCTGGATGGCCGTGGCAGCCGTGTCATCAGTACACCCCCACCGTCGTCGTCGCGGCGAGTTCACGGAATGGCCGCACGCCGCTGATGCCATCCCACGGATACTTCACATAGGGCCGTTCCCGTTCGCCTTCGTCGCGCTCCAAGAAGCCCGGAATGAAGGTTTCACGGGTGAGCGTCGTCAGCCGAACACGCCCAGTGCAACCATAGGGCACCACACGATCACGGTCGTCGAAATCGACCACCTCGATCACCGCTCGTGGCTGCGGGGCATAGTAGGCGATCGTGTAGCCGTCGGCCGGCACCACCGGACGACTGGCCGCGAGACCCATCAGCGTGTTGCCGTAGGTCGGCGTCATGTAGGCGCCGTCGAGGAGTTCCTCCACCGCGAAACGCGTCCACTGGGGCGTAAACTCTGTGCCACCCGAAAAAATGCCGGTGATGCCCACCTTGCCGATGGTCGTGCCCCGCTTCTCGAGAGCAAGCGCGAGCGCCTCGAGCAGTTTCGGTGTCGTGAACATGCAGCGGATGTCGTGGCCCGCCTCGAGGATCGTGATGGCCTGATCGATGCAGTGCTGCTTGTAGGCTTCGAGGTGCTCCATCCACCCCTTCTGAATCAACTTGATCACCCAGCGAGGATCCAGGTCGACGCAGAAGCAGATGCCACCGCGATGCTGGGCGAGGTGCTCGATCGAGAGCCGTAGCCGACGGGGGCCCGATGGACCGAGCATCAGCCAGTTCGCGCCCTTGGGAAAATACGTCTCCGGGAGCGTGTCGCTGAACATCTCGTAGTCGGTGCGGAAGTCGCGCGAGTTGACGCGCGACTTCGGAACTCCGGTCGTGCCGCCCGTTTCAAACACATACATCGGCTGGTCGGCCAGCCCCTTCGGCACCCACCGGCGGACCGGGCCGCCACGAAGCCATTCATCCTCGAACGGAGGAAACTTCTTCAAATCCTCGAAACACTTCACGTCCGTCAGCGGGTTGAACGGAAGCCCCTTGGCATACTCCAGCCAGAACGGGCAGCCGGTCGACTCGTGAAAGTGCCACGCCATCATCTCAACCGTGTGGGCATCGAGATCGGCACGGGCCCGCGTGATCGCCTCGTCTGTCGCCACTTCAAACACCGGAGGTTTCTCGAGCGACGACGATGCGGCCATGGATGGTCTCCAGACGGGAGGGACGGACGGAGGAGGGGGCGACGATCAGCCTTCGGACGGCGTCTCGGCGGACGGAAGGGGGGCGCCCAGCTGGGCGAAGAGCTGCAGCACGCCGTTGAAGTGGGCGAGCCTCGGGCCGTAGCGGTCGATGAACTCACCGAGCGCATACTCGCTGTCGGTGAAACCGTCGGCATTCTCTGCCGCTTCCTGGGCGATGCTCGACAGAAACTCCGTGTGCACGGTGGAGAGCGACTCGGCGGCCTGACGGCAGGCCTTGGCGAGTTCGGGGTTGGCCTCCTTCCAGGCCTTGAGCTCCGCAACCCGCTGCCGCTGCTGCAGCGACACCTGATTGAGAAGTTCCAAGAGTAGGTCGCACGACTTGTGCTGCGAGGCGACGATCTCGCGAAGCAGACGGTTGGTCTCGGTGAGGTCCCCGGAGACGGGGGGCTGTCCGGCACTCGGTACCGATCCGGCAGAGATGTCCACCTGCGTAAAGTAGGAGGGAGAGTCGCTCATGGATGGCCCGTCCTGGGGGAGCGGCTGGGAGGATGGCCCCGGCCGGCACCACCATGGTAGGCCGGGATTCACGGTTTTTCCACGAGTCTGCCCGCAGTCATTCTGGAATCGTCAGGGTTTCACCGGCATGACGCCTGGAATGCCCTGCGGATGGGCGTTCAAGTGGCCGCCGCCGATGCCCGATGGTGTGGAGTGCTCGGGCACGTGGCAGGGAAGCCGCACGCCGGGCGCTGGATCGGGCGGAGCGGCATGAAGCAGATGACCGACGACGGCGGCGCGACGAGCTTTGGATTTCTGACCGCCATCGATTCGCCCATGCATGGGCTCTTCGGTGGATACCTCGTGGTCGATGCCCTCGGGCGTCCGCTGGAGTTTCATTGCACGGCTCCGGTGAAGGTCACCCGCGCCCAACAGATCCTCTACGGACCCACGCTGCACGGTCATCTTCATGGCCAGCAGATCGGCGGCGCCCTGCTCGCCGAGAGCGAGGCGAAGCCCGCCGTCGTGCTCATCGACAGCGATGCGATGCTGCATGTGCGGCCTCACACCAAACTGCCCGTCGCCATCGTGCGACCGGTCGACGCGGAGCCGGTGGCGGCGGGATTCACCGTCGGTGCCGCCCACGTCAGTCCGCATCCCACCGACGCCGCACATGGCGAGTCGCTTCGGGAGCGGCTCGCCGAACTCGCCGCGGCGGTCGACCTGCGCGAGCCGTTCGAAAGGATCCGGGCGGCGATCGAGGAGGCGCAGCGGCACTAGCGACACGCGACGCGGTGGGATGGCCGGGGCAAAGGGCCTGGTCGGATCGATTCCTTGCCATGAAGCCGTTCAGCCATGAGCGAAACCACGACGGGCTCCATCCGGTCGATGCGAGGCGGTGATCTTGGGATCGGTCCGCATGACGGAGTGCGGTCGATCGATGTGGGTGTGCGCCGTCCGCCGGCCCTGCGGTTTCCGATCGCGGGTGTCGCGCCGGCGGTGGTGCGTGTCGGCCTGATGGCCGCCCGTCCGAAGGTGGCGAGCTATCGGTTTGCCGCTCCGGCACCGCCCCCTGCAGCCTCTCGCATCGAATCGCCCGTGGTGGTCGCCGTGCCGTCGGTGGCGGCCATCGCGCAGGAGCCGTCGGCGACACCCACCGAGCAGCGGCGCACGCGGATCGCGCCCCCGCGCGACGTCGTCAAGCTCTCGGAGAAGTTCTTCTACCTCCTGCAGCCCGACCTCGAGACGATGCTCCATGCAGGACGGCTCGAGTTTCCGAGGCAGCCGTTTCCGTTTCAGCTCGACGGGATGGCGTTTCTCGTGCCCCGTCACGCGGCGGTGCTCGCCGACGAAATGGGGCTCGGCAAATCGATGCAGGCGATCTCGTCGATCCGGCTGCTCGTTCGGAGCGGCGAGGCACGACGGGTGCTCGTCGTGTGTCCAAAGGGGCTGGTGTCGAACTGGGCGAGGGAACTGGCCGACTGGGCTCCGGAACTCGTGGTCGCGATCATCGAGGGCGACCAGGCCCGCCGCCGGTGGCAGTGGAGCCTCGAGGATGTGCCGGTGAAGCTCGCCAACTACGAGGTGCTCGTTCGCGATCGTGATCTCGTGGCCGAACTCGGACTGTCGTTCGATCTGGTCTGTCTCGACGAGGCCCAGCGGATCAAGAACCGTTCGAGCCAGACGAATCAGGCGGTGCGGTCGCTTGCCCGTCGTCGGTCATGGGCGCTCACCGGCACGCCGATCGAGAACAGCGCCGACGACCTCGTGGGGCTTTTTGAGTTTGTCGACCCCGGCCACCTCAGCGAGCGCATGACGCCCAAGGCGATGGGGGCGGCGGTGGGGGACCACATTCTCCGTCGCACGAAAGACAAGGTACTCAAGGACATGCCGCCCCGGCTCAATCGCGACGAGCGCATCGAGCTGACCGCCGAGCAGCGGGAGACCTACCGCCGTGCCGAGGAGGAGGGCGTGCTGAGGCTCGCCGACATGGGACGCGAGGCGACGATCCAGCATGTTTTCGAACTCGTGCTTCGGCTCAAGCAGATCTGCAACTTCGACACCGCGACCGGCGAAAGTGCGAAGCTCGACTGCCTCACCGCGGAACTCGAAGAGGTGCAGGCCAGCGGCCGCAAGGCGCTCGTCTTCAGCCAGTGGGTGAACACCCTCGGCAGGCTGGAGGGGGCCCTCTCACGTTTTGGCGCGCTGCAGTATCACGGCGGCATGTCGACCGCGGCCCGCGATGAGGCGATTCAACGGTTCAGGCACGAGAAGCGGCACTCGGTGCTCCTGCTTTCCTACGGGGCGGGAGCGGTGGGGCTCAACCTGCAGTTCTCGCAGTATGTCTTTCTCTTCGACCGGTGGTGGAATCCCGCGATCGAGGATCAGGCGATCAATCGGGCCCATCGGATCGGTGCCGCCGGGGCGGTCACCGTGACGCGTTTTCTGTCGGCTGACACGATCGAGGAGCGGATCGACGAAGTGCTGCGGCGCAAGCGTGACCTCTCCGACATGATCCTTTCCGAGGCCGGTGAGCCCGGCTCCTCGGGGCTCACGGTCGACGAGTTGTTCTCGCTGTTCAAGCTGCCCGCTCCGCGGGCGGCCGCCGCGTGAGCCGCTCCAGCGGCCGCCGCGTCGGGCGGCCGACAATGGCCGCGCTATGGGCTGGCGTCGTCGATCTTCAGCATCGGCTTGAGTTCACGGAACGTCGCGGGCCCGATGCCGTCCACCTCGAGGAGATCCACGAGCCGCTGGTAGGGACGGCGTTCGATGATCCGATCGGCGAGCGTTTCGCCCACGCCGGGAAGCCGCATCAGTTCGTCGCGTGCCGCCGTGTTGGGATCGAGCACGAAGCCCGCGGGGAGCGGCGTCGTGCCGTCGATCGCGCCACGAAGTTCGCGTTCTTCCATCCGCTCGATGCGGCGCTCCGCCGGGAGCTTGTCCCAGTCGGTGTGGGCCCACACGCCGAGCCGGCGCGACGCGGCCTGAAGTTCGAGGTCGCCGAGCCGCTCCCGGTATTCATCCCCTGAGTCACCAGCCGGGGTGCCCCTGACCACACCATAGGCTCGTGCCAATCCCTGCGACACGAGGACCTCGGCGAGATCACGCCCCTGACCATCGGTCACGAAGACGTAGATGCGTTTGAAGCGGGCGTCACCCCGGCCATCGGCGTAGCTCGTATGCACGGTGAAGGGGTGTGCGAGTGCATGCCGCGTCGCCGCCGTCGCCTCGGACGCGAGTCGTTTTGCAAACTCGATGGAGGCGGCGGTGTCGGTTCCTGCTTCGGCGATCCCGAAGTATCGGCGTTGGCTGCGGAGCCGGCGGGCCGCCGTTTCATCGGTCACATGGTGTTCCAGGCAGTCGACGCCGTAGAGCCGCACCGTGTGCTCCTCGCCCTGTGGTGTCCGCACGCGGAAGCTGTCGCCGTCGGCCCACTCGGCGGACACGAGCGTGCAGCCCTCGATCGCGACGAGTTCGTTGGCCGGCGCGGCCATGGCCGAGACACCGGCGGCCATGAGCATGGCGATGGCGAGGAGCCAGTGTCGATGGTTCACGGCGGATCCTGCTCGGTGGTGTCGCCGTCGGGGAAGAGAGCCGCCTGGTAGGGGTTGGCATCCATCACGGGAAAGGCCCGCCACCCCGGGGCGTCGAAGTGCCACCATTCCGTTGGCATCGGCATGAAGCCCTCGGCTCGCATGACCTTCTGAAGCAGCTCGCGGTGCTCGAGGGCCTCGGGCGTCGCATCGGTGAACTCGAGGTGCGAGCGTTCGCCAAACTCGTCGAAGGCCGACGGCATCGCGAGTTCATGGCCGGCCCCATCGACCAGCGTGACGTCCACGGCCGATCCACGATTGTGCCGCGATCCCTTGGCCGGGTCGGCCACATAGCGGGCGTCGGGCTTCACCCGCCACAGAGCTCGCTGCACGGCGAGCGGGCGGTAGCCGTCAAACACCTTGAGCCGGAGGCCGTGGTGCCGGAGCGAGGCTTGCACCCGGGCGAGCCGTTCCGCCGCCGACCGTTCCAGGAAGATCGTGCCGGAAGGCACCAGCCTCCGGCCGGTCACGTTGTCGGTCGTGGCATACCGGGCATCGATCACGAACGTGGGGTCGATGGTGGACAGGTCGACGAGTTCACAGCCCGCGGGGGGCACCGTGGCGACGGCCATGATCCGCTTCGGCCGGACCGATTCGAGCACCTCCACCACGTCGCGGAGCATCGCCTCCTGCTCAGCCTGGTGGCCGTGTTCGGCTTCGACGTTGACGTAGGGGATCCCCAGCCGCCCGCAGAGCACCGAGAGAGAGCCGTCGTCCGCCACCGTGGCCTCATGCTGCAGCACCACCGAGTGCCCCTTGGCGGCGAGTGCGTCGAAGAGACGTCGGTCGGTCACGAAGAAGAAATCGTCTGGATCGCCATGCGGACGCAGATGGAGGTCGGCGGCATCGGCGGCGAGCGGTCCGCCGTGGGCGTAGCTGGCCACGGTGTATCGGTCGGGCGTGTTGTTGTGGAGCGCCACCACCACATCGGCCTCGTCGATGCCCATGGCACCGAGCAGCGCGTCGGCAAAGGCGGCCACGGCATCGTCGGCGGGTTGCGACCACACGCCGAGCGCCTCGAGCGTGGCCCGACGGCCCGCCGGGGTGAAGATGCGGTTGGGATCGATCCGATGGTCGCGGCCGCCGAGTCGAAAGCCGATCTCACGGTCGCCCGAATGGCGAAGTTCGGTGAGTCGGCCGCCGTGTCCGGGGAGCACGGTGTCCGCCGCGAGGATGGCGGTGTTCTCGTCGTCGTGAACGCTCACGAATGCGGCGGCAACTCCGGCAGCCCCGCGGCCATCGAGGCTGCGGGTGACGACGTCGATCCGTGCGTCACCAAGCGCGAGGGTGCGACGGGTCGAATCGGCCGCATCGGCCTCCACCGGCGCGAACGGCACGAACGCCACCAGGGCGGCGAGGAGCGATCCGCGTCTGGTTCGGGGGAGAATCATGCACGGGGCTTTCTGCGCAGGGGCGAGGCGTATGGTACCGCGATCGCCGGCGGGCCGTCGCGACACTCGGTCGGATGGCCTGCTGTTACCACTACGACGTGCTGGTGATCGGCGGCGTGGGAAAGGCCCAGCTCGTTCGTGAGGTCGATGCCGTCGGAAGGATTGCCCGGTTCAAACGGCGTGAGTTCGACGACGCCATTGGCTCCCGGCCGTGTGGACTTCCGCCCACGCCCCCGCCCGACCCAGGTAGCCGCCCACATCGTGACCCAGCGGAGCGCAGCAGGTGTTCCAGCCGTCGGCTCACCGCAGCCGGGTCGTGCCGCGGCGGAGCCAGGCAGACACAGACACGGCCGCCAGGCCGATGCCCAGCAGCGTCACCGAGGCGGGCTCAGGCACCGCAGCGACCGACATGAAGAGGTTTTGGGAATAGGGGCCGAACCACGTGGTTCCGTCCGTGGTGTCATAGGAGGCGGTTGTGTTGACGTCTGTGGCGTCCCAGTAGAGAGTGCCTGGGTTTTCTGGAGCGCCAGTGAGGGTCGTGCCTCGCGCGACCAGGTAGTACGTGGTGGTGGCTGAGAGGGCCACGCTCAGGCCTGGAATGCTCAACAGGCTGCCATCTGAGTCGCTGAGGTTTTGCGCGAGCCCCGTGTAGATCGCCGAGCCCACCTGCGCTCCTGGTGTTCCGGAGCTGCCGGTCGAGTCCCAGACCTGGATCTCGAAGTTTCCCGAGGTGGCGTTTTGATTCCACAGCCGCAGTGATACCGCGCTGAGCGTGAAATCCGTGGCCGTGGTCGAGAACGCCTGCGCGGCCCACTGCGTATTCGTGACACCGAAACTGCCGTTGGGCGATCCCGCACTCAGATTGTCAAAGAGCATCACGGTGGCTCGGCTTTCACCGCCAAGCCAGACGAACGCGGCCGCCGTCAGGGCGGGCAGCAGGAGAGAGCGGCGGCAGGTGGACCAGAGGCAAGACTGGGTGAATGATTGGGCCGAAGCGGGTATCGAGAACGACGGCATCGAGGCACCTCAACAATCGGGTAATGGGACGCTTCGCCGCGGAACCGCGGCGAGAGGAACACGCTGATCGGCGAGAGGGCAAATGCCGTGCCGGTGAGTGGCTCGGCCCCAGCGTTTCGGACCGCCGCAGATGATGCTGCCCGAAACCGGCTGTTTTCTCAGGGCTGCTCGCCCGTCCTTTGCGCAGGCGGCCATTGATCCCTTGCGAAGGGGGGTGAGTCAGTTCGCTCCACCTGTGGAGCGAATCGCTCCATCCCTGGAGCGAATCGCTCCAGGGATCAGTCGAGCGACGGGTCGAGCACGGCCGTGGCTGGCCAGGAGCGGGAAGGCGTGCGGCCGGCTTGGATCGTTCGGCCGTGCCGGCGAGTGAGTCGATGAACGCTCACAGAGCATTGGCGTATCCTCTGTCACAAGGCGGGAAGCGTTGTCGACAGCGCCGTGTCCTACTCCGACGAACGCTACACTTGAGGCGAGGCTTCCATGAACCATACGCCACCTCACGCTGAAGCACCCATGCCCGTGTTTCCGGACCATCGGGCGGTCATCGCATCTGATGCGCGACGGTTTCGCGGTCTGTCACCGCATGAGCGGTGGCGGGAACTCTTCTCGCTTCGCGCCTGGGGGAAACGGCTCGCCGAGTCGTCGTCCCGAGGCGAATCGATCCGAACGCTCGATGACGAGGCAGAGGCTGTATGGCAGGCCGTGCAGCGGGAGTTGTTCGCACGACATGGTGACTGACCCCGAACAGCTCGACGATCCGCTCTCTCGGGCGCTGGACGACATCGTCACCGTGCTGACGCAGTTTGGCATTCACCATGCCCTGATCGGCGGGCTCGCGACCGGATACCGCTCGCGGCCCCGCTACACGCGAGACATCGATCTCATCATCGACATTCCTCAGATCATGCTTCCGGTGGTTCTTGAAGCGGTCCGCGAACGCGGATTCGAGTTCGAATCACATGTTGTCATCGAGGAGTTCACTCGCCATCACATGGCCGTGCTGTGGCGAGACGGCGTCCGGCTCGACTGGCTGAAGCCGGTGCTCCCGGCCTATCGGCATGTGCTGGATCAGGCACGGCTCGAGCCAGGGCCCACCGTCGACATCCGCGTGGCGACCGCCGAAGGCCTGATCCTCCTCAAACTCCTCGCATTTCGGTTGCAAGATCAGACGGATATCGAATCGCTCGTCGCCGCCAACCGTGATACGCTCGACCTCGAGTGGATCAAGCGCGAATGGCAAACGATCTTCGACGTCGATGATCCGCGGATGCTGTGGCTGCTGGAACAGGTCAGCGACGGGCGGGAGACCGGGAATCCCTGATCATGCGTCGCGCAGGGGTGGAGAGCCCCGATGCGGCCGGGCGATTCCTTGCCCAGGGTTCCCAGGCAACAATGGGCGGCTCACCAGACTCCATGACGATTCGCTACGACTACGACGTGCTCGTGATCGGCGCCGGCCATGCCGGCGTGGAGGCGGCCTGCGCTGCGGCTCGGCTCGGCGCCCGCACGGCGCTGCTTACGACCAACTGCGACACCGTCGGCCAGATGAGCTGCAACCCGGCGATCGGCGGCGTCGGAAAGGCCCAGCTCGTGCGGGAGGTCGATGCCCTCGGCGGCGTGATGGCCCGCGCCATCGACGCGACGGGCATCCAGTTTCGGGTGCTCAACCGCTCGAAGGGGCCGGCGATGCACGGCCCCCGTGCCCAGGCCGACAAGCGGCTCTATCAGATGGAGGCGAAGCAGATCGTCGAGGAGACGCCGGGCCTCGACCTGCGGCAGGAGACGGTGGTGGATCTGATCGTCGAGCCGCTGTCGGACGCCACCGGCACGGCGGCGTGGCGGGTGACGGGCGTGCGGGTGCGTGGCGATGCGGAGTATCGTGCCGCCGCGGTCGTGCTCACCACGGGCACGTTTCTGCAGGCGGTGATGCACACCGGCGAATCCACCACGACCGGCGGACGTGCGGGCGAGGGCACCACCTCGGGCATCTCGTCGGCGCTCGCCCGGCTCGGCATCATGGTCGATCGGTTCAAGACCGGCACCCCCTGCCGGCTGTCCGCGACGGGCATCGACTACGACCGCCTCGATGTGCAGCCCGGTGATCCCGAGCCGCAGCCGTTTTCATTTCTCACCGATCGCATCGAACAGGACCAGATGGTCTGTTGGATCACGAGGACCACGCCCGACATCCACGACCTCATCCGGGCCAATCTGCACCGCGCCCCGATGTTCACCGGCCAGATCGAATCCCGCGGGCCGCGATACTGCCCGAGCATCGAAGACAAGGTCGTTCGGTTCGCCGACAAGGAGAGCCACCAGCTCTTCCTCGAGCCCGAGGGGCGCCGGACCCGCGAAATCTACGTCAACGGCATCTCGACCAGCCTGCCACGGGACGTGCAGGACGAGATGGTGCGGCTCGTGCCCGGACTGGAACGGGCCCGAATCATGCGATACGGCTATGCCGTCGAATACGACTACTGCCCGCCCGACCAGCTCTTTGCGACGCTCGAGAGCAAGCGGGCGAAGGGGCTTTTCTGTGCGGGGCAGATCAACGGAACCACCGGCTACGAAGAGGCCGCCGCGCAGGGGCTCGTCGCCGGGGCCAATGCGGCGCTCGCCGCGTCAGGGCGGGAGCCATTCGTGCTCGAACGGGAAGACTCCTACATCGGCGTGCTCATCGACGATCTCGTGACCCGTGGTGTGGATGAGCCCTACCGCATGTTCACGAGCCGTGCCGAACACAGGCTCGCGCTGCGTCACGACAACGCCGATCGTCGGCTCACACCTCTGGCGGGGCGGCACGGGCTCGCCGAGCCCCATCGGATGGCGAGGCTGGCGGCGAAGGAGGCCGAGATGGAGGCGGCACTCGCGCTGCTCGCCACCACGCGGGTGCAGGGCGTGGCGATCGCCGACCTGCTCAAGCGGCCGGAGTTTGCCTGGGCCGATGCGGTGACAGCGCTGCCGTCGCTCGCCGGGGTGTCGCGCGAGACGGCGACACAGATCGAGCACGACATCCGCTATGCCGGCTACGTGGCGCTCGATCGCGAACGGATCGCGCGGCAACGGAAGCATGCGGAGCGTTCGATTCCCGCAGGCTTCGACTACGGAGCCGTGCGTCACCTCCGCGCCGAGGCCCGCGAGCAGCTCGCCCGCATTCAGCCCCGCACGCTCGGTCAGGCAGGCCGGGTGAGCGGCATCACGCCTGCCGATCTCGCACTGGTGCTCGTGCACCTGGAAGGTCGGGGCGTGTGAAGATCGTTCACATCACCGCCGGAGCGGGCGGTCGCATCTGCGGCACCTGCCTCCACGACAACACGCTCGTGCAGGCCCTTCAGGCCAGGGGGCGCGATGCGATGCTCGTGCCGGCCTACGTGCCGACCACCACCGACGAGCACAACGTGGCCGAGCGCAAGGTGGTGATGGGGGGCGTGAACGTGTGGCTGCAGGAGCACGTCGGCCTCTTTCGGCACACGCCGGTGTTTTGTGACGCGCCGCTCGATGCCCGGCCGCTGCTGGAGTGGCTCTCCGGGCGGACGGGCGGCGCGCGAGCCGCCGACCTGGGGCCCCTGACCGCCTCGTCACTGAAGGGTGAGCAGGGCCGGCAGCGGAAGGAAGTGGCGAAGCTTGCCCGCTGGCTGGCACGCGAGGTGAGGCCCGACATCGTTCATCTCTCCAACGTGCTCCTCATCGGTCTGGCGCGGTCGATTCGGGAGGCCACCGGGGCGGGCATCGTCTGCAGCCTCTCGGGCGAGGATGTGTTCCTCGACGCGATTCCCGAGCCGCATGCCGCGCAGATTCATGGCCTGCTTCGGGAGCGAGCCGCAGACATCGACCGCTTCGTGGCGTTCAACCGGTGTTTTGCCGACGCCATGGCGGCGCGGCTCGCCCTCGATCCCGGCGTGATCGCCGTGATTCCGCACGGGGTCGATCTTTCGGCGTTTCCGACGCCGCCCCCCGACCTCGTCGATCGGCGACGATCGCGAGGCAGCCGTCGGGTGATCGGCTTTCTCGCCCGAGGGTGTCCGGAGAAAGGCCTCGATCAGCTCGTGCGGGCGCTGCCGGCCGTCGCGGCGCGGCACGACGTGGAGGTGGTGGCCGCCGGAGCGACGATCGATACGGAGCGCGACTACCTCGCCGCATGCCGGTCGCTCGCGGCCGACCTCGGCGTGGCCGATCGCTACCGGTGGCTCGGCCAGATCGACCGCGAGGCAAAGCTCGACCTCCTCGCCTCCATCGACGTCTTCGCGCTGCCGACGCCCCGCCCCGAAGCCAAGGGGCTCTCCGTCATCGAGGCGATGGCTGCAGGTGTGCCGGTGGTCGCCTCGCGGCATGGCGCGTTTCCGGAAATGCTCGACGGCGAACGCGCGGGACTCCTGCACGTTCCCGGAGACCACGTCGACCTCGCCCGGGTGATTCTGTCGATGCTCGACGACGTCGATCTGGCCGCACGACTCGGCCGCCATGGCCATCAGCTCGCGCGGGATCGCCATTCGGCCGATCGCATGGCCGAGTCGCACGAGCAGCTCTACCGTTCGGTGGTGACACGCAACGCCCCCGCGTGACCCGACGCATGCGTCGAGGAATCCAGATTCCTCCGGCCTGCCGCACGGCCCCTGAAGCCTGGGTACACTCGGCGGTTCTCCCGGACACCCCCCCGCCTCATGACCACTTCCGCCTCCACCACCGGCACGCTCAAGATCGGCGACCAGTGGAATGCGATCACGATCATCGCCCATTCGCAGACGCATCCGCTCAAGGCGATCTGCGAGTTCACCGAAAACGCCATCGATGCCGGCGCCCAACACGTGAAGATCACCCGGCGGCGGGCGCAGGGCAAAACCTATGTCGAGGTGGTCGATGATGGGAGGGGCGTGGCCCAAGACGCCGCCGGTGAGCCCGACTTCGAACGCATCGCCACCCATCTCTGCGACTCCATGAAGCGCCACCTCGATGCCGCCCAGCGCCGCGGTGTGCACGGGGAGTTTGGGATCGGCCTGCTGAGCTTCTGGGCGTTGGGCGAGGAACTCCGGATGGTGTCGGGAGGCGCCGCAGGCCTCCGTGAACTGCGGCTGGTGCGCGGGGAGCGACACTACGACGTGCGGCCGGTGCGAGGACGAATCGCCACAGGGGGAACCCGTGTGGTCGTCGGCCCGCTGCTCGAGGCCACCAAGAACCTCGTCACCGGCGAGAAGGTGGCCCGCTATCTCTCCGCGGAGCTTCGGGACCGCATCCGACGATCGGGCGTGGCGATCGAGGTGGTCGACAGCGTGGCCCGCCGGCAGCTCGCCGTCGTGCCGCGGGAGTTCGACGGTGACCGCCTCGAGATTCCTCGCCGTTACCCCACTCCGCTCGGTGACGTCAACGTGGAGGTGTATGTGCGGGGCGACGATGCCGGCGGTGAGCCGGGCATCGCGATCTGCAAGGACGGCACCCGCGTGCTCAAGGACATTACCGAGCTGCTGCCCTTCCAGCATGCGCCCTGGACCGACCGCCGGCTCGAGGGACTCGTCGACTTCGAGCCACTCACGCTCGCGCCGGGCACGCGATCGGGGATCGTGCCCGACGAGGCGCTCGACGCGCTCGTCGCATCGGCTTCGGCCATCGAAGGCGACATCCGTGAGGCGCTGAGTTCGCGCGAAGAGGCGGAGGCCGAACGCGCCAGCCGGCAGCTGCTGAAGCAGGTGCACAAGGCGTTTGCCTCGGCGCTCGCCGACCTGCCCGCGGAGGAGTACCTGTTTTTCGACATCCCGAAGGCGAGTCCCGCCTTGCAGGGGCGTCCGGGCGTGGCCGGTGACCTGACGGCCGAAGGCGACGCCCGCGGGCGAAAGCCGTTGCCCTCCTCGCCGCGTCCGCTCCTGGCAGCCGATCCCGGACCGCTTGCCGCCGTGCGAATCACGCCGCGCGCCCCGCGCCGGCAGCCAAACGACTCCTGTCTGTTTACGGCGACGGCCCGTGATGCGCTCGAGATCCTGATCACCGGCGGTGTCTCCTTCACCTGGCGGATCGTGTCGGGGTCCGCCGCGATCGCCACCGATGGCGCCGTGTGTCGGGTGGTGTCGTCGTCGGTCGGGATCGTCACGGTGGGGGTGACCGCACGTCAGGGCGAGATCGAGGTGACCGATCAGGTGGATCTCAAGTTTGTTCACGATCCGCTCGGCGACGGTGCCGGTGGCCGCGGCCTGCCGGGGTATCGGCTCGAAGCGGATCACGGCCAGCCATGGCGGAGCCGCTACGACTCGTCGAAGAACGAGATCGTGATCAACTCCGCCCACCGCGACTTCCTCGCCAGCCGTCACGCGGCCGGCAAGCATCGTCGCTACATCGGCAAGCTCTACGCCAAGGAAGTGGTGCTCACCAACTTCCCGCACGAATCACCGGCGGAGGTGATGGAGCGGCTCATCGAAGTCACGCTCCGCACCGAAGACGCCCTGTAGCGGCGGGTGCGTGCCGCCGCGGGCTCAGGAGTGGCCCTGCGTTGTGTCGCCGTGGTCCGCGATCTCGCCCGCATGGGGCTTTCCGGGAAAGGCGAGCGACGCAGCCACGCTCGCGCCGATCAGCCCGATGATCACCGCCAGCGAAGCAGCGGGGTGCACAAGATGCCCCGTTCCGTGCGCGTCCCACCCGCCGTGGCCCGCGAGCCATTCATTGTGGCGGGCCACTTCGGCGATCATCTTGCACCCGACGAACACGAGCACCGCCGACAGGCCGTAGTTGAGGAATCGAAAGAGATCCATCACGCCGGCGAGCAGGAAGTAGAGGGCCCGGAGGCCGAGGATCGCAAAGACGTTCGAGGTGAAGGCGATGAACCGCATGTGGTCGGTGCCGGGGGTGACGACGCCGAGGATCGCAGGGACACTGTCGACGGCGAAGAGCACGTCGGTTGTTTCCACCACGAGCAAGACGAGGAAGAGCGGCGTGGCGACGTAGCGGCCGTTCTCGCGGACGAAGAAGCGGTCGCCCGAAGGCTCCTGGGAAACGGGGATGAACCGACGGAAGAACCGGATCATCGCGTTCTCGCCCGGTTCGTGGTCGCCGTCACCCAGGGCGAGTTTGATGCCCGTGTAGATCAGGAAGCCGCCAAACAGCCACATCACCCAGTTGTAGCGCTCGACCAGTTCGGCTCCGAGCAGCACGAAGGTCAATCGCATGACCACGGCGCCGAGGATGCCCCAGAAGAGCACCCGATACTGATACTTCAGCGGCACGCCAAAGTAGGCGAAGACCACGGCGAACACGAAGACGTTGTCCATCGACAACGACCATTCGACGAGGTAGCCCGTGAGGAACTCGATCGCCGCCTGGCCGCCGAGCCACCACCAAACGATGGCATTGAATCCGAAGGCAAGCGCCGACCAGAACACGGTCCAGAAGGCACTCTCTCGCAGCGACGGTTCGTGCGACTTCCGATGGAAGACCGTCAGATCGAGGACGAGCATCACCGTCACGAACACGGCGAACGCGATCCAGTGCGTGAGCTGGATCGTGTCGGGCACGGCGACGGTGGCTGACGAAGGCACGAGGCTGGTCCGGGGGGTGCGGTGAGGGGGGCTGCCTGAAGGGAAGGCTGGGAATCCTAGCAATCGACGGCGGGATCGTGGCACTGTTCCACGGTAGGCGGTTGTAAAAACGCCACGTTTCTGCCCAGACGCGATGGGAAAGGCTGGAAAAAATGTCCGCGCCAGGCCCGCCGCCGGCGCTGCCCAGACCGCCGAATCGTCACCTCCTCGCCCCGCCGGACGGTCGTGGAGGCGGCCGCGCGATCGGCACGCCATCTGCAGGAGAACGGGTCAGCCGCGGGGGGTGGACCTGCGGCCGGCCCGGCCGGGTCGCGGACCTTAGGCACACGTCGCTCGGGTGTGGCGACCGTTGGCCCGATGCAGTGAGGGCTGAGCCGTCTTTCCGCGACCCGCCGGCATGGGCCGGCCGTCACTCGTCGATCGACGACGAATCCGCCGACATGACGAGGCTCATGGTCATGGCGTCGAACACCCTGCACACGCTTTCCCATTCGTGATCTTCGGCCTGGCTGAAGATCACATAGAGGGCGGTTGGCGTTTCGAAGGTCCGCACCTGCGCGGTGCTGATCAGGTCGAGGTAGGAGAAGTTCATGTCGTAGCCGGCGAGGTGATGGCCGGCCACCGTGTCGACGGCAACCTCGCTGTCGAGGTCGCGATACTCCTCACGCATCTGCCCGAGCACCGCGTCGGCCAACGCTTCGGCATCGTCGGACGGAGCGTGACCGCTCACCGACCAGAAGGCTCCGTCGGGGGACGACACCGTGACACACAGCCCGTCGTCGGGGGTCTCGGCGTCGACCAGCCAGTTGTCGGGATACTCGAACGTGATGCCAAGGCGGTCGAATCGCATCGGTGGGCTCCATCAACAGGCTGCGGGAAGGGCCGATCGGCGGAGTGTACCGTTCGGCTGGCGGCGCTCCGAGGGTTGTCGCCCACGCCTTCCAGCGAGGGCCGGGCCGGTTTTCCGACGGATGAGCGGTATGGACTCGGGCGGGCTCCGGCCGCTACCGTCCCGCCCCCCGTCGGGCCTGTCGTCCGGCGGCTTCCACCCGTGCAGAATCGCCTCGCATGGCCCAGCCATCCGGGACGGCCGCGGCGCTTCGCCGTCCCGTCTCCGCCACCCTCGCCGACTTCGCCATCCCGGCGGCCATCCTTCTGGCCGTGCTGGTGGTGCTGGCGCCCGTGCCGTCACCCCTGGTTGACGTGATGCTGGCGGTGAATCTCACGGTGTCGGTGGTGGCCCTGCTCGGCGCGCTGGCGGCCCGCACGCCGCTCGACATGAGCGTCTTTCCCACGTTCCTGCTCGGCATCACGCTCGTTCGCCTCGTGCTCAACATCGCCACGACCCGCCTCATCCTCTCGCGGGCCGCGATCGACGGGGCCGCGGCCGCCGGCGAGGTGGTGGAGGCCTTCGGTGCCTTCGTGGCGGCCAACAATCTGGTGGTGGGCGGGGTGATCTTCGCGATCATCGCCATCGTTCAGTTCGTGGTGATCACCGCCGGGGCCACGCGCACCAGCGAAGTCGCCGCCCGGTTTGCCCTCGACGGATTGCCCGGCAGGCAGATGGCGATCGATTCGGAGGTCAATGCAGGCACCATCACCCGCGACGAGGCGCGGCGGATGCGGCTCGATCTCCAGCGCCAGGCCGACTTCTTCGCCGCCATGGATGGCGCGAGCCGGTTTGTCCGCGGCGAGGCCGTGGCGAGCGTGGTGATCATGCTGGTCAATATCGTCGGAGGGCTCGCGATCGGTGTGGTGGAGCACGGGCTGCCGATAGACAAGGCGGTGAGTGTCTACTCGCGACTCACCATCGGCGACGGACTTTCAAGCGCCGTGCCGGCCCTGTTCATTTCGGTGGCCACAGGCCTCTTGATCTCGAGATCGACCCAGTCGGTCGATCTTTCGAGGGAGTTCGGCAGGCAGTTCACCGCTAAGCCGCACGTGCTGGCGATCGCCGGGGTGTTCCTCGCGATCCTGTCGCTCACGGGCCTGCCGTTTCTGCCCCTCGCGGGTGTTGCGGCGGCCACGCTCGGGGCCGCCTATCTGGCCGGACGGCGCACCCGTTCCGCCGAGGCCGACACCGATCGCGATCAGGACGTGGCGACGGCTTCATCGGCCACGCCCCGCGCCGGCACATCCGCCGTCGTCGACGATCCCGTCGTCGTCTCCCTCGGCCGCGGGCTGCTCGGCCTCGTGGCAGGCGACGGGCCCCTGGTGAACCGGATCGTGACGCTGCGGGCCGACCTCGCCGCCGATCTTGGCCTCACGCTGCCGGCCGTCACCTTCCGAGACGACCTCACGCTGCCATCCCGCGGGTTTCGCGTCGTCGTCGCGGGGGATGTGGTGGCGGAGGGGGATCTCCCGGCGGGATGCATGCTCGCCATCCTGCCCCCCGGGGAGCCATCCCCGGTGGATGGTCCGGCGGCCACCGATCCACTCACCGGACGGGGCGGCACATGGGTGGGGCACGCCCAGGCGGAGACCTGTCGCCTCCGCGGCGCGGCGGTGTGGGACGACGCCGCCATTGTGTCGCGGGTGATCGAGGCGGGCGTCCGTCGTCGGGCGGATCGACTCCTCACGCGCGACGCCACGCATCGGCTCGTGGAATCGCTCAGGGAGGCCCAGCCGGCCGTGGTCGACCAGATCGTGCCGGGCGTGCTCACGGTGGCCCGCATCCAGCGCACCCTCCAGTGCCTTCTCCGCGAGGGAGTGCCGATTCGTCCAATCGCCGAACTCATGGAACTCATGTCGGATCATGCCGCCGAAGCGGCCGAACCGTGGCAGCTCGCCGAGATCGTGCGACGCCGGCTGGCAGGAACGATCTGCCGCCGCGCTCGCGATCTCCAGGGCAGGCTCACCGCGGTGCGGCTCGCCGGCGGCGCGATCGACGACATCGCCCGGACGGCGCGGGGTGGCGTGCCGAGAGTCTCGGGCACGCTCGTGGCCGACGTGCGTCGCGCGGTGCGAACGGCGATCGAGCGGGGCGGCAAGCCCGTGGTCGTCGTGCCCGCCGGGCCGCGGCGGGTCGTTCGGGAGGCGCTGGCGCGCCACCTGCCCGATCTCATCGTGCTGGCCGACGAGGAAACGATCGACGAGCCGCGGCTCGAGGTGTTTGCGACGGTCGGAGGCGAAGCGAGGCGGGCTGCATGAACGCGGCTGGGGATCTGGAGAACTGGCGCAAGGATTGGGGACGTCCCAAAAACGAATCATGTGACGGATGGGTGGCTGCCGATGAACCAAAGTTGGTCGGTGCAGCAGGCCCGGCGGAAATGAAGGTCTGCCCCTCGGGGCAGACACCAGTGCGAAGGACGGCGGCGGAGCCGCGACCTTCGCCATGGCGATCGAGGACCTGTCAAGGAGGATGACGTGGCACATCACGCGACCCAGATGTCGGCGGAAGAGGTTCTGGAACTCTGGAAACGGTTCAAGGCCGACCAGAGCAACGAGGACCTGCGAAACCGGCTGATCGAACTCTACCTTCCGCTCGTGAAGTACAACGGCGAGCGGATCTGGTCGCGGCTCCCCGACGGAGTCGAACTCGACGACCTCGTTTCGGCCGGCACGTTCGGCCTGATGGACGCCATCGATGCGTTCGACATGTCGCGGGGCGTGAAGTTTGAAACCTACTGCGTGCCGCGAATCCGCGGTGCGATGCTCGACGAGCTCCGCACCATGGACTGGGTGCCCCGGCTGGTCCGCAGCAAGGCGAGCAAGCTCAACGAGGCGATCAAGCAGCTCGAGGCCAAGCTTGGGCGTGCCCCCGCCGACGCCGAAGTTGCCGAGCACATGGGCCTCTCACGGGAGGAGTTTGAGAAACTCCTCATCGAAGCCAACGCGGTGAGTCTCGTGAGCCTCAACAAGAAGTGGTGCGAGACCGACAGCTCCAAGGATGTGCACGAAATCGACATCCTGGAAGACAAGAAGGGGGAGGACCCCACGCGAAGGATCCAGAAGACGGACCTGATGCGGCTCGTGACCAAGGGACTCAATCGCAACGAGCGGCTGATCATCATCCTCTACTACTACGAAGAGCTGACGATGAAGGAGATCGGGGCCACCCTCGACCTCTCTGAGAGCCGGGTCAGCCAGATGCACAGCGCCATCGTCGAGCGGCTTCAGGGCCAGCTCGGCCGACGGAGGCCGGAGTTCGCAATGTGAGCCCAGCCGGCGTTTCCGGCGATCTGGGGTGTTTGCGAAGGATGCGGGCCAGAAAATCGGCAGGATGCGTAGAACTGGCATGAAAAAAAATCGCTCATGTTTGGATCGGGATTGGTCGATGAAGAAAGTTTTGGCCGCGGCGACCGGCGCGTGAACGCGTGTCGGCCGCTGTCCGACGATTGGTGTCGCCGGAACGCGGAAGCGCGGCCAGAATGGTGGAGAAGAGAGCAGGACGGAGATCGCGATCGCCGGAGTGAACACCTCATCAGTCGGCTGCGTAGAAGCGGCCGTGTGGGGATCACGGGGATCGGGAACGAAGGCTTGCAAGGAGAGAGATCATGAACATCTTCGGTGTGTTTTCGACGCAGGGTTCGCAGGGTCTCGCTGGCGTGAAGGGTGTCGAGGCGGTGAAGGCCGCCGCGTCGGCCGCTCCGCAGCAGGGCGTGTCGGAGGTACGTGATGCGGTGACGCTGTCGGTCGACGCCGTGAAGGCTGCCGACGCCACGAGCGACATCCGCTTCGATCGGGTCGCCGCCATCCGTGCGGCGATCGCCGACGGCAGCTACGAGACGCCCGAGAAGCTCGACATCGCCCTTGATCGGCTGCTCGACCGGCTCGGCTGAGCCGCGGGATCCGGTGATGCGTTCATGACGTGACCGTACTCGAGCGGCCGGACCGACCACGGTCCGGCCGCTTTCATTTCGGCCGCGTGCCCGACCGGATAGAATGCCGCCCAAGGAAGTGGCATGGCATCAACTCCTGACTTTTCGCTCGGCCCGGTCGATGTGGCGCTCACGCCATCGGAGCGTTTTGCCGAGTTTCTCCAGACCAGGGGCAAGCGTCTCACCAGGCAGCGACGAACGATCGTCGACTTCGTGGGAAGCCGTCATGAGCACTTCGATGCCGACCAGCTCCTCGCCGATCTTCGCGGCACGGCCGCCGGTGCCGACGCGAGCCGGCCGACCGTCTATCGGACGCTCGCGGAGATGGTCGATGCCGGGCTCCTCCGCACGATGGTGCTCGATGGTCGGGCGGTGTATGAGCACGACTACGGCTATCCGCGGCACGATCATCTCTACTGCACGGGCTGCCGCGTGTTGATCGAGTTTTCGAGCGACGAGGTGGCGAAGATCTGCGAGGCGGTCGCCACGAGCCATCAGTTTCGGGCCCAGTCGCACCGGCTCATCGTGAGCGGGCTCTGCGCGAACTGCCGTTCGAGCAAGAGCCGCAGCCGGCACCAGGATCGCATTTGATCCGCGCGTGGTGGCGCACCGCGCCGTGACGCTTCACGCGGGAAAGCCCAATGGCGTGGTGCGGTGGAGTGTGGCGTGTCCCAGGCCTTACGGCCTTGGGCTTGGACGGGCACGCAGTGCATGCCGCTCCCGTGGAAGCCCAACGGCGTGAGCCGTGGGACACGCGTGGCGATCACGCCGGAGTGTGGTGGGCGTGATGATGCAGTGACGCGTGCCGCATGCGGTGCCCCAGCCGCGATCGCGTGAGCGACACGGAGGCACCAGACTCCTGCGGTCGACGCATCACACCGTGAGGGCCGATTCCGGGCCGCGGGCCGGACAACTCGACAGCGCCACCTGCACGGCGCCGCCGACGAACTCGTCCACCTGGGCCGCCGCACGGCCGGCGAGGTCGTCCGGGTTCATGGCCGCGACGATGTCAACGCCCGCAAAGAGCGGGTCGGCGGCCAGGCGTTCGGGCAGATCGTTGGGATGACCCTCACGAATTCGTGCCGTGGCAGCGTGGCTGTGGGTGCGGAGCGCCTCGTGGAGCGTCTGCCGATCGCCGCCGGCTGTGGTGGCCGCCATGAGGATCTTTTCGCTCGCGAGGAACGGAAGCTGGGCCTCGAGATTGCGGCGGATGCCACCCGGCAGCACGACGAGACCGCCGGCGATGTTGGCGTAGATCACGAGCTGCGCGTCGGTGGCCAGGAACGCCTGCGGCAGCACGAGCCTCCGTGGGGCGGAGTCGTCGAGCGTTCGCTCCATCCACTGCACGGCCGCCGTCTGGCCCGCTGTCGCAGCCAGCCCCATCACGAATCGGCCCAGGCCGCACATGCGTTCGGCCCGCATCGGATTCCGCTTGTAGGGCATTGCCGACGAGCCGACCTGCTCCTTTTCGAAGGGCTCTTCGAGTTCGTTCCATGCCGCCGCGAGCCGCAGGTCGTTGCCCGCCTTGTGCGTCGATTCCGACACGCCGGCGAGCGCGGCGCAGACCTGGGAGTCGACCTTCCGGGTGTAGGTTTGGCCCGTCACCTCGTAGGAGGAATGGAATCCGAGTTTCGTTGCGACGAGTTCGTCGAGCCGGCGGACCTTGGCGTGGTCGCCCCCGAAGAGTTCCAGGAAGCTGGCCTGCGTGCCGGTCGTTCCCTTCACGCCCCTCGCGCGGAGGAGTTTGCGGCGGTGGGTGATCTCCTCGAGGTCGAGGATCAGATCGTGGATCCACAGGCAGATTCGTTTGCCGATGGTCGTGGGCTGCGCCGGCTGGAGGTGGGTCTTGCCCAGGCACACGATTCCCTTCGTCTCGACCGCCTTCACGGCAAGTCGTTCGATCACGGTGGCGATCCGGGCCGCGACGAGGTCGAGTGACTCCCGCATCAGGATGAGGTCGACGTTGTCGGTGACGAACGCGCTGGTGGCGCCGAGATGGATGATCGGCCTGGCCGAAGGCGCCGCGTCGGCGAAGGCATGGAGGTGGGCGAACACATCGTGCCGCATCCGTCGCTCGTAGTCGGCCGCCTTGGCGAAATCCACGGGCGAGATCGCGGCCCGCATCTCCGCCAACTGCCCCTGCGAGATCGGGAGGCCGAGTTCGGCCTCCGCCTCGGCGAGCGCCAGCCACGTCTTCCGCCAGAGGGAGTAGCGGTGGTTGTCGCTCCAGAGCCGCGTCATCTCGGCCGATGCATACCGGGAGGCGAGCGGGTTGTCCCAGAGGTCGCGGGGATCGGGGTGGTGGTCGGTGTTCACGAACGGGCTCCGGTCGATCGCTGGGCCGACGGCTTCCCGCGGCCGGCGGCCTCGCCGCCGCGTGCCATCTTGCAGAAGAGCCGCTCGAGTGCCAGTCGGGCCCGCAGGCCTCGGGAAGCCTCGCCCTTGAGGGCCAGATCGAGGTCGAGCAGCCACACCGGCAGCCGCCTGGCCCGGCGCGGTCCGAGTTGGCCGAGTGATTCCTTCGCCTGCATGAGCGCCTTGGGCCAGGCGGCGACGCCGGCCTCGCGCAATGCCTCCTCCACGCCCCCAGGACGCCCCCCGCCGGCCGGCAGGGCGAGCAGGCGGGCCGCCGTCGAGAGCCGTCGCAGCACGCTGGCGATCTGGGCGGCGACACCGATCGGGTTTTCTCCGGCGTCGAGTAGATCGGCCAGTTCACGGAGGGCTCGTGGTGTGTCGCCCCCCGCGGCGGCGTCGATCATGCCCCAGGCCGTGCGCTCCTGCGGCGTGCCGGCGAAGTCGTCGATCGCTTCCGGTTGGATCGCTTTCTGTTTGACGGTCGGGTCGGTGGCGGCTGCGAGCCGGGCCAACGCCTGATCGATCTGGCCGAGGTTGCCACCGAGCCGTTCCAAGAGCCGCTGGGCGGTCGGAGCCGCCAAGGTGATGCCGTGTCCGGCCGTCGCCCACTTCCGCACCCAGCCGGCCAGGTCGGCCTTGCCAGGCACCGACACGTCGATCACGAGACCACGTTTCGAGGCAGCCTTGGCCAGACGCGTGTTCGACGGAAAGGTTTTGACCTCCAGAACGACGAGCCCTCTCTTTCCGCGGTCGCTGTCGGCGATGGCCTCCAGCCGGTCCCGCGCGGCCGTCACGAACGCGTCGGCCTGACGCACGATCGCCGCCCGCGTAGCGCTGGCAAACATCGGGATCGTGGCGGCCTCGTCGAACACGTCACGGGGATCGATCGGCTCGGTGCCGTCGAACTCCCGCCAGGCCCAGGCGCGATCGGCCTCGTCGGGACAGAGCCTCCCGCGCAGCAGATCGAGCATGCGGTAGGCCAGGAAGGGCTCGTCGCCATGCAGCACCACGATCGACGGCGTGCCCAGATCCCACGCCTCGGGGGCCACCAGGATGTCGAGTGCAGATGCGGCGGCGGCCACGGAAGCCTCCCAGCGGGCGCCTCGTCTCCCGGAAGGTCGGGGGCGGAGGGCCACCGCGAGTGTAGTGGCGGGCCGCTCGGGCGTCAGGGCGCGGCCGGCAACGGCCTCAGGCCACCAAGACGTCCGCTCGATCGCGACGCCGTGAGGGCGATGGGAGCGGTGGCGGAGGCCACGCCCACGTTGCCCGCGAGATCACGTGCCTCCACCCGCACGAACACCTCGGCCGGCGCGGAACGGTCGGGCGTCCAGCGATGCTCACCCTGATTGTCGAGACCGTCGGCGATGGTCGCCCAGGGGCCGTCGGCATTGGGCGAGTAGAGGAGTTTCACCGATCGAGGCGCGATGAGCGGATCGTCAGCCACATACCGGATGACCACCTCGCCGTTTGGCGACCCGTCGCTCCGGGCGGCCCCCACGAGGTCGACCCGAGGCTGCTCGTCGTCGACGCCCACCCAGGCATCCGGCATCGCCCCCGACCGTGGCCCATCGCCGTCGGGGCTCGAGCCCACCACCATCTCGAGTCGCACGCCAAACAGGCCTGAGGATGGCAGGCTGACGTCGATCGGGCTGCGGCCATCGGTATCAACGGCCGTGCGCTGCCAGGTGACGCCGCCGTCCTGGGTGGTCCAGAGTTCGGCGCGGGAGGCGTTGGCGGGCGACGCCGGGTCCGACTCGTAGTCCCAGGCGAATCGTCGGGACGACGTGAGGTGAAGCGGCCTGCCCCGATATTCCATGCCGGCGCCCGACGACGACGCCACGATGTCGCCATGACCGATCGGGGCAGCCCGCGATGCGACCGAGGTGAGCGTTGCGGCCGTCGAGGGTGCGGCGGGCGTCACCAGCACGCTCCGGTCGCTCCCAGGCGGGGAGTGGTTTGGCGTTGGCGATGGAGGTGAACTGTCCGACCAGGGGCCCGCCGTCTCGGCCGACCAATGACCTGCATCATGGGCGGATGGCCGCGTCGCCGGCATGGCGCCAGTCGGAGTCGCATCCGCCACGAGCGGCTGCGTGGGGAGATCGGGCACGCCGATCTCGCGGGCCAGGGCCGATTGGTCGATGCCCGGATCCGACGGCTCGAGTGTGAACTGCTTGACCGATTGGTTGCCTGCGGAGTCGCTGATGGTCATTCGCACCGTCAGGGCGGCGACCTTCTCTCCCGCCCACCAGATCTCCTCGCCGACGAGATGCGCCGGTGCCTCGCGAGCCAGGATCGGCTGGGCGGCGATGGCCTTCCACGCGGTGTCGCCGGTGCCCCGGTATTCCAGCCGAAGTGACTCCAACTTCAGCGAATCGTCGGCGGCGGCGAACCGGCAGATGATCTCGCCATCGCCTCCCTTCCACACACGGCCGGCGAGTCGGGGGCCGGCGGCGTCGACGAGCACGCGGATGTCCGGGCCCTCGCTGCCACGCACGCGTCCCTTCTTGTCGATCGCACGGAGACGAAACCAATACTCCCCATCATTCTCCGCACGGAATGTCATCGAGGTGGCTGATGGGGCTGCCTCACCGGCCGTCCGCCAGGTCTGTCCCATGTCGCTCGACACGTCGAGCATCACCTTCTGAGCCGCGGCCTCCGCGTCGGGATCCTCCGACTTCGGCAGACGAAACGGGATCGCAAACGTGCGGTTTTTGGTCCGCACGAGTTCCGGAAGACCGGAGGCTTTGGCGGGGCCGTTTTGCGCCCACCCGGGGCTCGCCAGGCAGAGCGCAACGAGGCCCGCCAGGCACGGAGCCATGCATACCAGCCGCGTGAGAAGGGCGGTGCGCCGCCAAACCATCGACACCATGCCGGTTTCATCGGCACGGGGAGGGGAGGGAGGGCAGGGTGGGGAAGCACAATCGGACGACGTTGCGCTGCTTGCCCGTGTCGCGTGACCGGAATCTGGGGAGGATGGCGAAAACTCGGGGGTTTTTTCTCTGGACCCGGGCCCACCCGGGCCGACATAATCGAGGAGAAGGACTGGTTTGGAAGAGGAATCCAAGCCGTCTGAGCCGTCTGAGATGCCGCACGGCAGGGCGTGGACGATCCGTGCAGACCTACCTCGTCAATGCCGTTGGGCTCGCCCTCATGCTGGCCGTGGGGGCGGGAGTGATCGTCATGACCCGCGCCTGGTGGATGGGGGGCTCTGACGATTCGGCAGACTGGGAAAAGACTCTCGTCGGATGCAAAAAACTCCGCGATGAGGGTGTGCTGAGCGACCAGGAATACCGAAACATAAGAACACTCGTCGAACCGCGCACGCGGATCGGCGTGCCCGCGCCCGGGGGCAGGCAGCAGCCTTCCGCCGAGAGGGACAGGGACGAAGCACGCGAGGGAGCGAACTGATGCCAACCGGGAAAGATGCGGGCGGACTTGGTCGGCGGGGTGCCGGCGGCACGACGAAGAAGAACGCGTTCTGCTCGTTCTGCCGCAAGAGCTACCGCGACGTTGGTCCGCTCGTGGAAGGTCCCGGCGACGTCTACATCTGCGGCGAGTGCATCGACCTGTGCCAGTCGATCCTCGATCAGGAGAAGAAGCGACGGGGCACCAGCAAGCAGCTCTTCACCGCCATTCCGTCGCCACGCGAAATCGTCGCACATCTCGACCAGTACGTGATCGGCCAGCAGCACGCCAAACGGGTGCTCGCGGTCGCCGTGCACAGCCACTACAAGCGGCTGAACCTCGGCCGGGAGCCTGGTGATGTCGAGGTCGACAAGTCGAACATCCTCCTCCTCGGTCCGACCGGGTGCGGCAAGACGCTTCTCGCCCGGACGCTGGCGAGGATTCTCGACGTGCCCTTCGCCATCGGCGACGCCACCACGCTCACCGAGGCGGGCTACGTCGGCGAAGACGTCGAAAACCTCCTGCTCAAGCTCCTCAACGCCGCCGACTTCGACATCGAGGCGGCACAGCGGGGCGTGCTCTACATCGACGAGATCGACAAGATCGGCAAGACGAGCCAGAACGTCTCGATTACCCGCGACGTGTCGGGGGAAGGGGTGCAGCAGGCGCTCCTCAAGATGCTCGAGGGGACCGTCGCCAACGTGCCCCCCCAGGGCGGCCGCAAGCATCCGGAGCAGCAATACATCCAGATCGACACATCGAACATCCTGTTCATCTGCGGCGGGACGTTCGTGGGGATCGAGAAGATCATCGCGAAGCGGCTCGGGAAGAAGATGATCGGATTCGGGCAGCCGTCGGGCATCCGCCACGACGCCGACCTCGCCGAGATGCTGCCGCACGTCGATTCCGACGACATCCTCGAGTTTGGACTGATTCCCGAACTCGTCGGCCGTCTCCCGGTGATCTCGTCGCTCCAGCCACTCGACGAGAAATCACTGGTCAACGTGCTCAAGGATCCGAAGAACGCCCTTGTGAAGCAGTATCAGAGGATGTTCGGCCTCGAGAACTGCAACCTCGAGTTCACCGACGAGGCCCTCTCGGCGATCGCCCGCAAGGCCATGAAGAAAGAGACCGGCGCGCGTGGCCTGCGGTCGATCATGGAGGACGTGATGCTCGACATCATGTTCGACCTCCCCGAGAATCAGGGGGCGACCTACGTGATCAACGAACGGAACGTCGCCGGAACCGAGCCGGTGATTCCGATCCACGAAACCCGCACGAAGAGTGCCTGAGCCCGATTTGCCAGGATCACTCGCGCGTCGCCGCACGCGGGCTCGTCGAATCGGCCGTCACGGCGCGGGGGCGTCGGCCGGCGGGTCGGGAAAGGCTTCCGCGAGAAGGGTTTCGAGCGTTTCCCCACGGGCGGCCACGCTCACGACGGCGCCGTCCCGACCCACCAGAATCATCGTGGGAATCGCGGCGATGCCATAGCGGGCGGCAAGCTTTCCGCGGCCGTCGGCCGGGCGGTCGCCATCGACGATGATCGGCCAGGGGATGTCGCGTTCGGCCACGAACGCCGCGAGTGCCGCATGGTCGTCGTCGAGGCTGATGCCCACCACCTCGAAGCCGCGGTCGTGGTAGCGATCGTAGAGCTCGCGCACCCGTGGGATTTCGGCAACGCACGGGCCGCACCAGGTGGCCCAGAAGTCGACGAGCACCACGCGGCCGGCGAGCGACTCTGGATCGAAGGAGCCGCCGTCGAGCAGCGTGCCGTCGAGTTCGATCGGCTGGCCCGTCAGGGTGTCGAGGCGATCCCTGCCCGCCTGCTCTTCGCGAAGGCGATTCACGCGTGCGGCGATCGCGGGGTCGAGGTCGTCCGCCAGGGAGTTCGTAAAGGCCTTGAGCTGATCTTCGGCGCGTGGTTCGTCGAGGTCGAGCAGCCGCTCGAGGGCATCGAGTTTGATCAGGACGGCGAGTGATCGGAGGGCGTCGTCTGCGGCCACCTGCGCCAGGATGGCATCGGCGGCGTCGATCGTGAGGCTCGCCACCTTGCGACGGTGGTATCGCTGCCGTCCACGAGAGTCTGGTTCGAGCGCAGGGTCGGCGATCCGCTCGATGTAGTCGAGGAGCTGATCGGGCGTGGCCTGGGGATCGGGCGTTGGAAGCCGAATGCGGCCGCTGCGGCTGCCGCGTGTGGCGTCGTCGGTGGCCGCGGGGGGCTCGTCGTCGGGGGCAGCGATAGCGTCGATGCGGCCCAGCACGGCAATCGCAAGCGCACTGCCGACAAGGGCCAGTCGGAGCAGGTGAGCGAGGCGTGGCGATGGCGGCATGGGAGACCCTTCACCGAGGATCATACCGCCCCGCGGACCGCCGACGTCAGGCGGAGCGCCGATCGGCCGCGGCGTCGAGCTGTGGAAGCCGGATCGTCATCGCCGTGCCCTTGCCGGGAGCGCTCTCCACACGGATGCGGCCTCGATGGGCCTCGACGATCTCGCGGCACGCGGCGAGGCCCATCCCGCTCCCCCCCTTGCCGGTTTCATCGGGGCCGTCTTTCGTGGTGAAGTGCGGCTCGAAGATCCTTCGCATGACGTCCGCGGGCATGCCGCAGCCCGTGTCGCGAACCGTGAGATCGACGAAGCCAGAGGCCGGATCGTGGCCCAGCCTCAGGATCAGACGCCCACCCTGCGGCATCGCCTGCCGGGCGTTGACCATCAGGTTGAGCAGCACCTGCTGCAACTGGCCGGGGTTGGCCGACACGCGAGGCACGGGCGCAAACTCACGCTCCACCTGCACGCGATACTTCATCATTTCCCGTTCGAGCAGAACGAGCACATCTTCGAGAAGCACCACGACGTCGATCGGTTCGAACCGATGGGACCGGGATCGCGACATCGACATCACGCTCGACGTGATCTTCGCCGCCCGCGTTCCGGCCGAGAGGATTCGCTCGAGGGCCTTGTCACGAGTCGCCTGGTCACGGTGCCGAAGCCCCATGCGGGCGTAGTTGAGGATCGTCGTCAGGGCGTTGTTGAACTCGTGCGTGGTGGTGCCGAGGAGTTCACCGAGGCTGGCCTGTTTCCGTGCCTCGAGCAGCTGGCCGCGCAGGGTGGCGAGTTCGGCGGCATGGCGGCTCTGACAGGCTTCGAGTTCGGCCGTGGCGGTGTCCCGTTTCGGTGAGAGGGGGATGGCCGGCATCGGTCTGGCAGGCGACCGCTCGGCGCATCCGGCCGCGGGCCGCACCACGATCAGCCCGCGGCAGGGCGACGGATGGTCGGCCCCTCCGGCTCGGTCCTGGCTGTCGTGCTCGTTGGTCATCGCGGCTCCCGGAAAACCGTCCATCGCTTGGAAAAGTCGCCCAAACCCCCGCGGCTTTCCCGACGGGAAACAGCCCCTTGGTCGGCAGACTCCAAATCGTTTCCCCGAAGGGACTTGCGTTCTTTTGGTCGGTATCGTCGGGAGAGGGGTGTCGCCTGTAGACTCGATTGGTCCGCTCCGTTTCGCTCCCTCGACCGTTGAAGATTCCGCAGACCGGCCAGCGGGTGGCCGGCAAACTTCACCGACCGGGTGAGAAAAACGACCCACGCCGGTGGCTCAGGCCTTGCCCGTCCGGCAAACCATCCCGATTCAGGAAACCATGGCACCCACTCCTTCGCCCACACGCCGGCGGGCGGACGCCTTCACGCTCGTCGAACTTCTGGTCGTGATCGCCATCATCGGCACCATGATCGGCATGCTCCTTCCGGCCGTGCAGTCGGTTCGCGAGGCGGCCCGACGCACCCAATGCAAGAGCAACCTCAAGCAGTGCGGTCTTGCCATACAGATGTACATGGACCGCAAGACCCGCGGCCGATTCCCCGTGGCGGCCGGCATGCCGAGTTCGGAAATTCTGCTCCGCTGGCCCAACGAACCGATCCGGCCGAGCATCGCCAAGGCCCTTGGTCCCTACATGGAAAACAGCCGGGCCGCGTTCCGCTGCCCGTCGGATCAGTCGTACTTCGAGCGCGACACAGGTTCGGCCTATGGCCAGCAGATCGTCCAGAAACTGGCGCAGATTCCGCCCAACCAGCGTCCCGACGAATACAGCGGCCCGAACGCGGTGCCCTACGAGGGAACGAGCTACGAATACCCGATTCGACGACTCCTCTCCTCGGATCAGAAGGAGGGGAAGACCCGCGAGGAGGCCCTTTCTTCGCGGCGGATGGGAAGCAACCTCGCCACCTCGAAGCTCTGGGTGCTCTACGAGTTTGGCCCGTTCCACGCGACCGGCTTCATGGCGATGCTCAACTCCGACGACCTCGACACCAACGAGTATGATGGATGGCTGCCGCCGGAGGGTTCTCGCAACTTCCTCTACTTCGACGGCCACGTCGAGAACCTGTGACCGCGTCGGTCATCCCGCCTGACGGAGAATCGTTTGATGAGCACTGCAGCCGCCATGCGGGCGTCGCGCGCCTCGCGCGTGCCTCCCCGCGAGGCCAAGCCAACGACCTGGCGCACGTGGGCCGTGGTGGCCGCGGCCGTCCTCCTCGTGGCGTTCATGGTGGCGTGGCTCTTCGGGTGGGTGAGCCTTACGACCGATCCCCGAGTGGTTGAAATCCAGAAACTGCAGCAAGAGGCGGTGGCGCAGTTTGGTCAGAACGGCGGGCCGCAGACGATCGCCGACGCGACGGCGGCCGTCGCGAGCATGAACACCATTCGGGCGAAGACGGAGGCGCTTCCGCCGCACCTTCGCTCCCAGGTGGAGCAGAGGGGGAGCAATGTTTTCCTGAATGCCATGCGGGCGAGGGTCAGCGAATACTTCGACGCCTCTCCGGCGCAGCGTCAGGCGGTGCTCGACCGGCAGATCAATCAGGAAGAGATGATGCGCAAGGCCTTCGAAACGGCCAGCACCGTGGCCAACGCCCTCGGCATGGGGCAGGGCGGAAGTGCAGGATCCGGCGGAAGCACCGGGGCCGGTAGCCAGGCGGGCGGAAGCCCGCCGGGTGGCGGTCCTCCGGGAGGGGCCGGACCGCCCAGCGCCAGCCGCACGGAGGAGGACCGATCCCGCCGCATCAAATCGATCATCGACAGCACCACGCCCGAACAGCGTGCCCGATGGATCGAGTATCGCCGGGCCATCGACACCCGGCGGGAGGAGCGAGGGCTCAATCAGGGCAGTCCCGTGCGTTGAGGTGTGCCGTGGGCGACACGCTTGGACTCCTGGAAGAGGCGAGACAGGTCGCCGCTGATCTCGGCTACGTCGTGCGTGAGGAGCCGCTTGGTGACCTGCCTGGTGGTCGGTGCACGGTCGGCGGCGTGGTGCACGTGTTGCTAAACATCTCCCAATCGGCGTCGGATCGACTGGAATGCCTGGTGTCGGCAATCTCGCCGGATCCGCGATTGGCCACGGTGCCGAAGAGCCGGCTCCTCGAGGTTCGCTGCCGTCGGCAGGTCCGTGGTGAAGCCGCCGACTGACGACGGCCGGGTCAGGCCTGTCGGTAGACCGCATGCGCGGCGATGTAGGCCTCCACAGCCCGTGGTGTTTGGAAGCGGATGCTCTTCCCTGCGGCGACCGCGGTTCGCAGATCGCTCGCCCGGATGCCGATCGCGGGCATGACCACCCGGGTGGCGACGATCGTTGCGGCGCGCTGCGGCCCGAGCAGGTCGGCGAGTCGAGGCTCGCGAACGATCGTGGCGACGTCGTCGAGGCCGTGCCGTTCCACGGCAAGAATCTCCCAACGACCGAGGATTCCCTCCGGCTCCCGCCACGATGGCAGGAGGGCGAGGCTGTCGGGGCCGAGGATGAGCGACAGCCTCGCGTCGCCGAACTGGTCCTGAAGGCTTGCAAGGGTGTCGATCGTGTAGCTCACGCCGCCCCGCTCGAGTTCGACCATCGACACACCGAAGGCGTCGTGCCCGCCGACGGCGAGATGGAGCATGGCCACGCGGTCGTCGGCCGACGCCAGCGGGTGATCCTGCTTGTGCGGCGGCGTGGCGGCGGGCACGAACAGCACCCGATCGAGGCCGGCCTGCTCGCGGCAGCATTCCGCCGCCAGCAGATGGCCGAGGTGAACGGGGTTGAAGCTGCCGCCGTAGACGCCGATTCGCATGGCTTCATCCCCTCCGGGCTCGCTTCTGGTGCCGCCGATAGACCGCACGGGTGTCGGGCGGTTCTACTCGGGAGCATGTCGCAGCAGCATACGTCGCAACGCGAACTCTTCGAGAGCCGTCCGCAGTGGGCGGAGGATGACGCGCGCCAGGGCCTGATCGCCACGGTCGTCTTGTCGGAAGGGGTTGAAAAGCCGCTCGACTACCTCGTGCCCGAGGCCATCGCCTCCTCGGTGGAGCCCGGTCGCCGGGTTCGGGTGCCGCTTGGACGGGGCAATCGCGAACGGCTCGCCTACTGCGTGGCCGTCCGACACGGCGAACTCCCGCAGTCGCCGTTAAAAAGCGTGATGGGAGTCGAGGACGACAAGCCGCTGCTCTCGGCCCGCATGCTCGAACTGACGAAGTGGATGGCCGACCGGTGGATGGCCCGCTGGGGGGAAGTGCTCGAGGCGGTGCTGCCGGCGGGCGTGCGGCTTCGGACGCGGGTGAGGGTGTCGCCCCTGCTGGTGGCCTCGGGGGCGGAGCCCGCGCGGAAGCCGACCCCCGCCCAGGCCAAGGTGCTCGCGGCCGCGGTCGAGCCGGCCACGGCGGAGGATCTTGCGAAGGCGACGGGGGCCAGCCGGGCCGTCGTGCAGCGGCTCGTGAAGCTCGGCCTGCTCGCCGAGGTTGGCTCCGTCGAGCGGGTGCCCGCCCGGCCGGAGCGACCAGGGATCGTCCACGACCGGCCCGAAGAACTCTCCGCCGCCCAGGCCGAGGCGCTCGGGGCGATCCGCGGTGCGATGGCGTCCAGGCGGCATGAGACGATCGTGCTGTTTGGCGTGACGGGCAGCGGGAAGACCGAGGTCTACCTCCAGGCGGTGGAGGAGACCGTGTCGTATGGCCGTCAGGCGATCGTGCTCGTTCCAGAAATCAGCCTCACGCCGCAGACATGCGATCGCTTCCGCGCCCGCTTCGGCACGGTGGCCGTGCTGCACAGCCACCTCACGCCTGCGGAGCGGCATGCGCAATGGCGCGAAATCGCATCGGGACGGGTGAACGTGGTGGTTGGGGCGAGGTCGGCGATCTTCGCGCCGGCGCCACGGCTCGGCCTGATCGTGATCGACGAGGAACATGAGTCGTCGTTCAAGCAGGCGACGGCGCCCCGCTATCACGCCCGCGATGTGGCGGAGTGGATCGCCAGGGCCGAGGGCGTGCCGTTGGTGCTCGGCTCCGCGACGCCCTCACTCGAGACCTTCGCCCGATGCCTCTCGGGTGAGTGGCGGATGTGCCGCATGGCCGAACGGGTGGGGGGCGGCCAGCTGCCGCCGGTGATCACGGTCGACCTTCGCGAGCGAGGGAGCCGCTCCCGGGGCGCGATCAGCCCTCGCCTTGCCGCGGGCATCCGCTGGGCGCTCGACAGCGGCGGCCAGGTGATGCTGCTTCTCAATCGGCGCGGCTTCGCCACCCACGTCCAGTGCCAGGCGTGCGGCCACACCGCCCGATGCGACCAGTGCGATCTCGCCCTCACGCTCCACCAGCCGGGCAATCGTGGCATCTGTCATGGATGCGGTCTCGTCACGCGACTGCCGGCCGACTGCCCCGACTGTCATGCTCCCGGGCTCGTGCACTCCGGCACGGGCACGCAACGGCTCGAGGAGCAGGTGCGGGCCGCCTTCCCCGACGCCGCGGTGGCCCGCATGGACACCGACACCATGCGCACCCGCGGCAGTCATGAGCGCACCCTCGATGCCTTCCGGCATCGGCAGCTCGACATCCTCGTGGGCACGCAGATGATCGCCAAGGGCCTCGACTTCCCATCGGTGATGCTCGTGGGGGTGGTGAATGCGGATGCGGCGCTCCATCTCGCCGATTTTCGCGCCGCCGAGCGCACCTGCCAGCTCGTCACCCAGGTGGCTGGCCGCAGCGGGCGAGGTCCGCTTGGCGGTCGCGTCGTGGTGCAGACCAGCACCCCCGACCATCCGGCGATCCGCGCCGCGGCCAACCACGACTACGAGGCGTTCGTGCGGAGTGAGCTGCCGGCTCGCGAGGCGCTCCTCTATCCGCCCTACGGGAGCGTGGTTCGGATCGTCGTTCGAAGCCTTCACGAGCGGGCGGCGGCCGACTGGGCCGGGCACGTCGTGGAACGGCTGCGTCAGGCTTCGGAGGGCATGCCGCTGATTCGGGTGCTCGGTCCGGCACCGGCGCCCATTGCCAGGCTTCGCGATCGGTTCCGGTGGCACCTCCAGGTTCACGGGCCGGACGGTGCTGCCCTGCGGGAGCTCGTGGGCCGGGCCACCGCCGGGCTTCGCACGCCCGACGAGGTCGCGTGGATCATCGATGTCGACCCCGTCGATATGATGTGACCATGGCGTACCGGTCGATCACCGACATCCTGGGCGAGACGAGTCTGGAGCGGAAGATCCGCTTCCTCTTCGGTCTGTGCCTCTTCCTGCTCATCGCCGGAAGTTTCTGGTGGTATGGCAGTCGCACCGAGCAGCTCGTGTATGCCACGACCCGAAGCACTGGCCGGCATCTCGTCGATGCCATCATGCTGCAGTATCACTGGAAGACCCTGGAGCGTGAGCAGCAGTACACGAGCCTGATCGAGACGCTCGGCCGCACGCTCCAGAGCCAGCCCTACAGCTGGCGGCTGCTCGACCCCGATGCATCTCCGGAAGAGCGGGCCGGCTACAAGCGGCTCGACGCCGCGGTGCTCGATTACTTCCGTGAACGCCATGCCACCACCGACACCGCGGGAGGCTCCGTGCCCGAGTACCGCGAGTTCCGCACGGAGGATGCGTCGGAATACCACTACTACCAGCCGGTCCGTGCGCGACAGAGCTGCCTCGTGTGCCACCAATATCACGGGCTGATCGGCGATCCTCCCGCAGGCTTCGACGAAACGGCCCATCCGCGGGTCGCCGTGGACGATCTGATGGCGGTCGTGAAGGTCGTGATGCCCGACGCCGCGACCCGCAAGGCCATCAACTGGAACCGTTCGATCCTCCTCGCCACGGCGATCATCACGGTCTTTCTCGCGATGCTCGCCGCCTACGCCATCGTGCGGTATGTGATCGTGAAGCCGCTCGACCACCTGCGGCATGTGAGCGATGAGATTCGGCGGGGCAACATCGACGCCCGTGTCGACATCCACACGGCCGATGAGTTCGAAGAACTCGGACTCGCCTTCAATCGCATGCTCCGCGGGCTGATCGAATCGCAGGAGGAACTCCGCAAGACGAACGCCACGCTCGACGGCAAGGTGGATGAGCTTGCCCAGGCCAATCTCCACCTCTACGAGATGAACCGGCTCAAGGGCGATTTTCTCGCCACCATGAGCCACGAGCTTCGCACGCCGCTCAACAGCATCATCGGTTTTTCCGACGTGCTCGGCGCCATTGAATCGCTCGACCTCAAGCAGAAGCGGTATGTGGAAAACATCCGCTCATCGGGCCGCATGCTCCTCGAAATGATCAACGACATCCTCGACCTCGCGAAGATCGAGGCCGGCAAGATGGAGGTGCGGCCGACCACGTTTGCCTTGGAATCGGTGATCAATGCCCAGTGCGACATGGCGAGGCCGCTGGCGGAACGAAAGCGCATCGACCTTGCCTTCACCGTGGGGCCCGGGCTCGAGGCGGTCGAGCAGGATCAGGCCAAGGTGCAGCAGATCCTTGCGAATCTCCTCTCCAACGCGGTGAAGTTCACGCCCGAAGGCGGACGGGTGGATGTGCTCGCCAGGCTCGATGACGAGCACTCGGATCCCGCGATGGTGCTGATCGACGTGGTCGACACCGGCGTGGGCATCGCCGAGGAGGATCAGCAGACGATTTTCGAGAAGTTCCGGCAGGGACGGGTGTTCCGCCAGGATGACGCGATGACGCGGGAGTTTTCGGGCACCGGGCTCGGCCTGTCGATCGTGCGGGAACTCTGCCGGCTTCTCGGGGGCGACGTGTCGGTGGCGAGCCAGCTGAGCGTCGGCAGCCGGTTCACGGTGAGGCTGCCCGTTCGGCTCGAGCCAACGGACGAGGAATCGACGGCGTTTCCCGAGTCGAGCGCGATTCGGGGCGGTGCGTGACACGGCGGGCCAAAGGGACGCCACGACGGAAAGGACGACGATGGACGAGGTCGAGGCGGAGGTCGTGCTGTTTACCGATGGCGCCTGCAGCGGCAATCCGGGCCCGGGCGGCTGGGCGTTCATTCTTCGGCACCCCGGGAGCGGCCGTGAGACGAAAGACTCCGGCGCGGAACGGGACACCACCAACAATCGCATGGAGCTCACCGCGGTGGTCATGGGATTGAGCCTCCTCAAGCGGCCGACGGTGGTGGAACTCGTCACCGACAGCAAGTACGTGGGCACCGGTCTTTCGGAATGGCTGCCGCGGTGGAAGCAGCAGGGATGGAAGCGCAAGGAGAACGGCCGGCTGGTTCCGATCAAAAACGAGGACCTCTGGCGGGATCTCGACCGGCTCGCGGGCTCGCACCGGATCCGGTTTTCGTATGTCGCCGGACATTCGGGGCATCCGGAAAACGAGGAGTGCGACCGGCTGGCGGTCGAGGCCTACAAGCAGCTGCAGCGCGGCGCCGGCATGACCTGACAGGCTGATCATGGATAGTCCTGCCTCGACTCCCAGTGCCGATGCGAGCCTCTCGACCCGCCTCGAGCGGCTTCCCGGCGTCGGCACGGCCCGGGCCGAGAAGCTGGCAAAGCTCGGGCTCGTCACGGTGCGCGACGCGCTGATGCACTTCCCTCGCGACTACCGCGATTTTTCCGGGGCGCATGCGGTGGCCGACCTCGTCGAGGGGGAACACGCCTCCCTCGCGGGCGAGGTGACCGAGGTGGGGTCGCGCACGCTCTTTTCCGGTCGCTCCATGCTCACGGTCTCGCTCGACTGCGGCGGCGGCCGCGTGCGGGCGGTGTGGTTCGGCATGCCGTTCATGGCGAAGCGGTTTGCGAAGGGCATGTCGGTGGTGATCGCGGGGCAGCCACGATTCAGCAGCGGAGCGTGGGAGTTTGCCCATCCTGACGTTCGATGGCTGGCTGGCGGGGAAGACGTGCATGCGTCTGACTGGCTGGCGATCTATCCGCTTGCCGAGGGTGTGCAGCAGTCGCACGTTCGTCTCGCCGTGCAGGCCGCCCTCGCCCATGCCGTGGGCGTGTGTCCGGAGGCCCTGCCCGAGGCGATGCTCGAGGCCAAGGCATTGCTGCCGATCGAGGCCGCGTTTCGTGAGATCCATCGGCCGTCGAGCCAGGAGATGATCGCGGCCGCCCGACGGCGGTTCGTCTACCAAGAGCTGTTCATGCTTCAGCTGGCGCTGCGGATGCACCGCGCGCGGCAGCAGACGGCGAAAGCGGCGCCGTCGATCACGGTCGATGCCAGGCTCGATGCCCGCATTCGGGCGCGGTTCCCCTTCGAATTCACCGCTGCCCAGAAGCGGGTCTGCGCCGAGATTGCGGCCGACATGGCCCGCACCGAACCGATGAACCGTCTTCTTCAGGGAGACGTGGGCAGTGGCAAGACCGCGATCGCCGTCTACGCGATGCTGGCGGCCGTCGGGACGCGGGTGGCGCCGGAGGCCGCCGAGCGGTATCAGGCCGCCATCATGGCGCCGACGGAGCTGCTTGCCCGACAGCACCACCAGACCCTGTCGCGGCTCTTGGCCGGCAGCGGCGTCGATGTGGAGCTCCTCGTTGGCGGCCAGACGGCCAAGCAGCGGGAGGCGTCGCTGGCCCGAGTCGCTGCAGGAACCGCCGGGATCGTCGTGGGGACGCAGGCACTCGTCACGGGGGCGGCGCGGTTTCGGCACCTCGGGCTGGTGGTCATCGATGAGCAGCATCGTTTCGGCGTTCTCCAGCGGGCGGTGCTCCAGCAGGGACAAGCTGATCCCCACACGCTCGTGATGACGGCCACGCCGATCCCGCGCACGATCGCGCACGCGGTGTACGGAGATCTCGATGTGTCGGTGCTCGACGAAACGCCCCCCGGGCGTCAGCCGGTCGCGACGTATCGTGTCGGGCCCGATGATCTCGACCGCTGGTGGGAGTTTGTGAGAAAGAAGCTTGCCGCCGGACGACGCGGCTACGTCGTGGTGCCCGCCGTCGAGGAGTCGAAGCGGGATCTTGCCAGCATCGCGTCGGCCTACGAGTCGCTCGCCAACGGGCCTCTTGAAGCGTTTCGGCTCGGCCTGATCCACGGTCGGCTGAAGGCGAAGGAGAAGGCGGAGGTGATGGAGGCGTTTCGGTCGGGCCGTCTCGATGTGCTTGTGGCGACAAGCGTGATCGAAGTGGGGATCGACGTGCCCGAGGCGACGATCATGACCATTCTCGACGCCGAGTCGTTCGGGCTCGCGCAACTCCACCAGCTTCGTGGCCGCGTGGCCCGCGGTGCCACGCAGGGCCTCTGCGGCGCCGTGACGGCGTCGCAGGCGGAGCCGCACCCGCGGGTCGATGCGTTCGTCGCCACGACCGACGGCTTTCAACTGGCGGAGCAGGATCTGATGCTGCGTGGACCGGGCGATCTGGTGGGCACCAAGCAGAGCGGCATGCCGCCGCTCTACCTTGCCGATCTGCTCCGCGACGGTTCCGTGGTGGCGGAGGCGAGGCGGGACGCCCTCGAGGTTTTTCAGCGGGACCCCCACCTCGGCGACCCGGCTCTCGAAAGGCTCCGCAAGCTGATCCTCGACCGATGGGGCGCCACCCTCGGCCTCGGCGAGGTGTCGTGATCGCACGCCGGGACTTCTTGGTAGACTCGGGCGGTATGGAAGCGAGATCTCGGAGGCGTTGCGTGGTCACGTGGCTGGCGGTTGCCGGCTACGCCGCCGTCGTGTCCGGGCTTCCGATGCCGTCGGTGCCGTTCGTCGGCATTGATGCCACGCATTCGGTGTCGGGAAAAGATCGCACCCGCCCGTTCCCGTGCATGGACAAGCCATGTGGATGCGTGACGGCCGAACAGTGTTTTGCCAGTTGCTGCTGCCACTCGACCGCGGAGCAGCTGGCGTGGGGGCGGGCTCATGGTGTCGAGGCAGGGGTGCTGGCGGCCCTTGAGCGACGCATGGCAACGGCCTAACACGCTCCCGCGAGGGAATGCTGCCGCGAACGCACGTCCGGAGCCTGCAGCCCCGCATCACCCCCGATGCACAGCCGTGCCGAGGTCTGTCGGGAGTATCGGTCGTTGGCCCAGTCTCGTCCCCCTTCACCCGAATCGACGACGGTGGCGAGCGGTGACGATGAACCGCCGCCCATTCGTCCACGCGGGGCTCGCCACGTGTCGCTTCGGGCCATGCTGGCCTGCGGGGGTGTCGTGACGGGATGGGGTGGCGTCGCGGTGTCGCTGCCGCCACCGGGCATCGTGAGCGGCCCATCCGAGTCGATGCTCCTCGGAAGGCTCGTGATGCGTGACGAGTCTTTCTCGCCATTGAGCAGTCCAGTGGATCCGCCCCCTCCCCGGGCATGAGTCGCGTGTAACAGCGGCGACGCCGGGCGGCAGCGCCCTCGTGCCGCGTTCGTGAACCCGCCAACGGCCAGTGGGCGCGCGCCCCTGCGTGAGGCGGTGTTGCGTGGCGATTCCCAGGCCTGCGCGTGCCGTGTGGCAGCGCATCGGCACCATCCACAAAGGACATGTATGCGCACGAATCCCGTTCGATGGTCATGCCGCGCGTTGGTCGCGGCATGCGTTTTGATTCCACTGTCTCTCGTTGCCGCTGAGATCACCGCGGTGCCTGGCCCGGATGATCAGGGAGGCATGCTGATGCCGATGGTGACGATCACTGGAGCCGACCTGCCCGCCAATCCGACGTCGGGCACCGTTTCCGTGATGTTCAATCCTGCCTCGGTGCCGGAACTGAAAACACTCGAGGCGTGGAGCCCGGGCAACTGGTTTGCATCGTCGGCGAACTGGCGTCCAAGCCTTGGTTCACCCGGTGGCGTGGGAGGAACCCCCGCTCCCAACGCCGGCGCCGGACGCCTCTTCAACAACCAGTACGGTTTCACCTTCATGTCGAATCCATCGCTGGGATTGGCGACGGTGCCGGCTGGGAAGTCCCTGGGGATCAGGCTTCGTTCCATCGCATCGAGCTCGATGGAGGTGTTCAACTATGGCAACGCGTCCAATCGTTGGGACCAGGTCTTCCCGTCGGTCGGATCGCAGGTGCTCTGGAACGGTTCGATGTGGCACAGCTACTTCACGCTGCCCGCGGATGCACCAGGCGGAACGTTCACCGCCACGTTCGAGGTGTTTGTCGCCACGACGTCTTTCAGCGGCACGACGGGCTTTGCCCAATACGATGCGGCCGCTTCGGTCGCCGTGGCAGACCCCGCGTTTACTCCGGCGGACGTCACCTACACCTGGACCGTCGCCGCGGTACCAGAGCCGGCCACTGCCGCGCTCATGGCCAGCGCGGTGATTGCCTTTACCGTGACGGCTCGTCGTCGCGGGGCGGCTGTATGACACGGCACTGCACACACCAGTGGGGAGCTCGTCGTGGTGCGGCGGGCTTCACACTGGTGGAGTTGCTTGTGGTGGTGGCGATCATCGCCTCCCTCATCGGGCTCCTCCTGCCCGGGGTGCAGTCGTCGCGCGAGGCGGCGCGGCGAACCGACTGCGCCAACACCATGCGACAGCTCGGACTCGGTGTGATGCAGTATGCCGACACCCACGGCGAACGGTTTCCGCGAAGCCTGCACAGCGCCGGAAGCCATCGTGAACCGGGCTGGTCATCCTCGATCGCGCCGTTCCTGGGCGGGTCGACGACGATGAATCCGGCTGACTGGACCGGCTTTTTCAACTCCTTCTATCGATGTGCCGGTGATGTCTCGCGGGATCCGACGATCTTCAGCTACGGCCTCAACGTGTTCCTCGAGGTTTCACCCGATGGAGACGACTACGAAGGGAGTCCGTCAACCTGGCGGACGCGACGACGAATTCCGTGCACGAGCCGCACGATTCTGATGGCGGAATCGAAGCCCGTGCCGTTCGCCGACCACTTCATGTGCCACCAGTGGTCGAGCGTGAGGGCGGCGGAAACCGCGGTGGCCTTCGATCGCCACGGACGGATGCCAAACCTGGTCTTCATCGACGGCCACGTGGCATCGGTGCCGGTGGCGGAGACGTTCGATCCGTCAGCGGGCGTCAATCTCTGGAACCCGGCCCTCGCCCGCTGAGCCGTCGATCACCAGGCCGGTGAGCCGTCACCCGAGGCGGTGAGGGCCGGTCCTCATCGCGGGGGGCGTCGATTGCGAGCGGAGCCTTCCGTTTTGGCGGGTTTTGAGGGGCTGAGTATCGCATCGAGCGAATTGCATCAGGCCTCGACCAGCCCACCTACGT
>JAFMIU010000094.1 GCA_017853835.1 Pirellulales bacterium
GTCGCATCGGTCGGCTCGTGCAGCGAGCCACCGTGGGGCATCAGCCGCGGGCTTCCAGCGGCACGTAATCACGCGGTGCCGCCCCCGCGTAGACCGATAATGGCCGGATGATGCGGTTGTCGCCGATCTGCTCGATCACGTGGGATGTCCAGCCGCTCATGCGGGCCACCACGAAAATCGGCGTGAAGACCTTCACGGGAAGTCCCAACGCGTGGTACACGCGGGCGGCGGGCCAGTCGAGGTTGGGCTTCAGCGCCTTCCTCTCGAGCATGATCCGCTCGATGCGGTCGGCCAGCACTTCGAGCCCCTCGGCTTCGGTGCCCTGAACCATCGCCCGGCACATCGCGCCGAGGAGTTTGGCCCGCACGTCCCCGTCCTTGTAGACGCGGTGGCCGAAGCCCATCACGACCCGCTTTGCGGCAAACTGCTCATGCACCCAGGCATCGACCCGTTCGGGGGTGCCGATCTCGCCGAGGACCTCGAGCACCTTTTCGTTCGCTCCCCCGTGGAGCGGTCCTTTGAGGGCCCCGATGGCTGCGGTGATGGCCGAGTGCATGTCGGAGCCGGTCGAGGCGACCGTCCGGGCGGCGAAGGTCGACGCGTTGAACTCGTGTTCGGCATACAGCACGAGCGTCGTTCCGAAGATGGCCACCTCGGCCGGCGACGGCTCGCGTCGCATCAGCCGTTGGAGCAGCGCCTTGGCGATCGGCCCATCCGGCCAGGCTGCGGGCGAGCAGCCGGTCGTGAGATCGATCCACGCTGCCAGGATGGCCGGCGTCTGGCCGAGAAGCCTTTCGGCCTGGGCGAGGAGGGCGGCCTGATTTCCGGGCGTATCGTCACGTTCCACGAGGCCCAGCATGCTGATGCCGGTGCGCAGCGCATCCATCACCGACGCCTGCGGACTCTCCTGAGCGAGCCGCGCGAGTGCTTCGAGCACGGCCGTGGGAAGATCTCGCGCCGCGGCGGCGAGGCGGCCCTGGAAGTCGTCACGCTGATGTTTCGTGGGGAGGTCGCCGTGAAGAAGCAGCCATGCCACCTCCTCGAAACTGCCGGCGGTGGCCAACGGCTCGATGTCGTAGCCGCGGTATCGCAGGGTGCCGTCAAGCGAGCAGATCGCGGTGCGGCCGGCCACGACACCGGCGAGGCCCTTCGCAAAATCAGCGGAGGAGGGGGCTGGGGCGGCCATGGAAGTCACTCCTGGGGGGCTTGGGGCCGGGCAAAACGGTGCTGCTCGGGATGCTTGGGGTCGTACTCGAGAAGATCATAAAGCTCCTCCCGCGTCTGCATGAGGTCGAGCAGATCTTCCTGCGTGCCTTCCTCGGCGAGCAGGCCGAGGCCGGCCTCCATCGCCTTCATGGCGATGCGAAGCAGCGTGACCGGATACAGCACCGCCGCAAATCCGAGGCCGGCAAGGTCGGGGATCGAGATCAGCGGGCCGGCCCCGAACTCGGTCATATTGGCGAGGAGGGGCGTGCTGCCGGAGAAGGCTTCCCCGACACGGCCAAACTCCTCCCGGGATGCGAGTGCTTCCGGGAAGAGCCAGTCGGCTCCGGCGTCGCGGTAGGCCCGGAGGCGATCGAGGCAGTCGTCAAGGCCGTTGACACTCCTGGCATCGCATCGGCCGATGATCACGGTGTGTGGATCACGACGCCCCGCGACGGCGGCGGCGATCTTCTCCACCATCTCCGCGGTATCCACCACCTGCTTGCCCGCCAGATGGCCGCATCGCTTGTCGGCGGCGCGCTGGTCCTCCAGCTGAATCGCGGCGGCGCCGGCCTCTTCCAGAAGACGAATCGTGTGTTCGACGTCCCGAGGCCCTCCGAAGCCGGTATCGGCATCGACGACCACCGGGATCGTCACCGATCGCGTGAGGATCCGCGTCTGTTCCACGAGCTGGTCGCGAGTGAACAGGCCGATATCGGGAACGCCGAGGGTGCCGGCCGAAAAGGCCGCGCCCGAGAGGTAGATGGCGTCGAACCCAGACTGCTCCACCAGTTTGGCGGCCAGCGCGAACGGCGCGCCGACGATGCCGAGGGTTTCGCGGGCCACGGCCGCCCGGAGGGTGGCGCCGCCGGCAGCAGAGGCCGGACCATCGGGGGCGGGCCCATGGGCCGGCATGGGGCGGGGGGCGTTCATCAGTATCCTATGGAGGGAGAGGTGATCGAAGTCGTGCCGGCGATCCGGAGCCACGAGGCGTTATAGATGCGGAACGAGGTCCGTGAAAGCGGCTGCGGTGCGAAGGCGGCACGAACGGCCGTGATCGAGTGGCTGGCGATCGCGCTGCTCTTCGCGGCTTCGGGGGCGTGGCCTGTTCCCGATGTCAACGAGACGGTGTATCTCACGAAGGCCCGTCACGCGGCCGATCCGACCTGGGCGGCCGGTGATTTCTTCCTCGAAACGCCTGACGCGCACGGTGTCTTCTATCTCCTGGTCGGGCCGGTTGCGGCGGCGTGCTCCTTGGAGCAGACGGCGTGGATGGGACGGATGGCGGGCTGGCTGTTGCTCGCCATCGGTTTTCGCCATGCGGTCGTGCCGCTGCTCACGTCGGCCGGGTGGCGTGTGGCGGCAGCAGCCATGTTTGCCCTCGCCCTCCGCACGACCACCGCGGCAGGGGAATGGGTGATCGGCGGCTGCGAGGCGAAGGTGTTTGCATGGGCGTTCGTGCTCGGCGGCCTCGGCGAGATCGCGTCGGGCCGTGAGGCGCGGGCGTTTGCCCTCGGCGGCATCGCCACGGCACTTCATCCGATCGTGGGCGGCTGGGCGTGTGTCGCGACGGCGGCCACGTGGCTCATGGAGCGAACAAAAAACCGTTCGCAGGGCGTCGTGCGGTGGGGCGACACGGCGTGCCTCGCCATCGGCCTTGGGGCGGCCGCCGCCGGCGTGATCCCGGCGCTTGGGCTCGCTTCAGGCGCCGATGCCGCCACGCGGGCGGAAGGGATCAGGATTTACGTGGTCGACCGGCTTTCGCATCACCTGCTCCCACGCACGTTCGCCGATGGCATGATGGCCCGGCACGTGTTGGCGGTGGGTGTGTGGTGGCTGCTCCTCGGGTGGCTTCCGCCGTCGCCTCAACGTCGCCGCGTGACCACCTTTACGATCGTGGCGCTCGGTGTGTCGCTGGCCGGGATCGTGATCGCCGCGATCGAGCCGTGGGCGCCGACGGCCGCGTATGGACTCCTGCGCTACTACTGGTTTCGACTGGCGGACGTGGCCGTGCCCTTCGCCTTGGCGACGACGGCTGCGACTGCGTTGGCCGATGACGCGATCTGCCGTCGAGTCAGCGGAGTGCAGCCCCGACTGGTCCGCGGGCTTGCGATGGCGATCGTGGCACTCGATCTGATCGGCCAATCATCCCACTGGCCGACGCACGGCGGTTCGCCCCCCTGGCCACGAAGCGATGGCAAGGTCGCCGCCGCCGGGTGGGCCGATATCTGCGAGTGGATCCGGGACCATACGCCTGCCGACGCCTGCTTCCTCACGCCGCGAGGGGCGGCGAGCCTCACCTGGCGAACCGGACGCCGCGAGGTGGTCTGCTGGAAAAACAGCCCCCAGGATCCGGCATCCCTCGTGGCCTGGCGGCAGCGAATCCTCGACTGCTTCTCCCCCACGGGAAGCCTCGCCGAGATGGAGCGATCGACGGCGTCGCTGGGCAGCCATCGGCTCATCGAGGTGGCTGATCGCTATGGTGCCGATCACATCGTTGTGCCCATCGACGCCCCGCTCGTCGAGGCGATGCCCGGGGAGCGGTTGCACGCCAACGGTGCCTACGCGGTCTACCGTCTCAGGGAGCCTCCAACGGCACGCCCAGTTTCTCGGCCTTCAGTCGAATGACGTATTCAAATGCCGGAAACGGGTATTTCTTCCCGCGACTGATCGCCCAGCTGTAGGTGGAATCGACCAGTCGCTCGGGGATGCGACCGTCCTGAACCCGCGCGGCGACGGTGTCGATGAAGGCGGCATCGCGAGGCTTTTGGACCCTCAGGCCCGTCTTGAGGCGATCGGCGAGAGGAGCGATGCCATCACGGGGTGCGACCACCGACTCGCCACGGATGGATGTCGAGGTGACGACGGGCATCACGGCAACGATCGCGAAGATGAGGAATCGCATGGAGGTACCTCCGGAGAGTGCGAACGTTCGCGATCGCGTGTTCGGGCGTCAAGGCCGGCACGAGACAGGCTTTTTCAGACGAACCGAGCCACCGCATACGACTTCTTGCCCGATCGGAGCACGAGCGTTGACGAGCCGACGAGGTCGCCGGTGGTCAGACGGTGGGCTGCGTCGGTGATCCGACGGTTGTTCACGTAGCCGCCCCCCTGCTCGATCGTTCGTCGCGCCGCACTCGCGCTGGCGGCAAGGCCTGTCGCCTTCAGCGCTTCGATGAGTGGAAGGCCCTCTCCCTCGAGGGTCGACCGTGGAAACTCACGGCTTGGCACGTCGGCGAAGATTTCCGAGAGGGCGTCGTCATCGAGGCTGGCGATCTCGGCCCCAAAAAAGATCGCTGTGGCCTGACGGGCGGCCGCGAGCCCGGTGTCGGCATGCACGAGTCGAGTCAGTTCCTCGGCGAGACGTTTCTGCGTGTCGCGAGCGGCTGGATTGGCGGCCCGTTTGCCATCAAGGTCGGCGATCTCGTCGAGCGGCACTTCCGTGAGCCGCAGAAGGCAGCGGCCGGCATCGTCGTCGTCGAGATTGATCCAGTATTGGTAGAACCGATAGGGGCTGGTCCGTTTCGGATCGAGCCAAATGGCACCGGAGGCGGTCTTCCCCATCTTGGTTCCGTCCGACTTCGTGAGAAGCGGGCAGGTGATGCCGTGGAGATCGCGGCTGCGGAGCCGTCGGCCAAGCTCGATGCCGGCCGTGATGTTGCCCCATTGGTCGCTGCCACCGATCTGCACGCGGCAGTCGAGCGCGTCGGACAGGTGCACGAAGTCCCACGCCTGCAGCAGCATGTAGCTGAACTCGGTGTAGGAGATGCCTCCGTCCCGCTCGAGTCGGCTTTTCACCGAATCTTTGGCGAGCATCTGCGACAGGGGAAAGTGCTTCCCGACATCACGAAGAAACTCGAGGTAGCCCACGCCCCGCATCCAGTCGGCATTGTTGACCACGTGCACGCGGTCGCTGGTGGACCCGAGCACAGCGCGGATCTGACGGCCCACCCCGGCGATGTTGGCCTCGAGTTCGGCCGGTGAAAGAAGGTTGCGTTCGTCGCTGCGTCCGCTCGGGTCGCCGATCATGCCCGTGGCGCCGCCAATGAGGGCGACGGGCTCATGGCCGGCCGCGGCGACCCGCCTGAGGAGCACGAGCGCCACGAGATGGCCCACGTGAAGGCTGTCGGCCGTCGGGTCGAACCCGGCGTAGACGCGGCGGCCTGGCGTGGCGAGCCACTCCCGAAGTTCGGCCGCGTCCGTCGACTGGTGAACGAGTCCACGGGCCTCGAACTCGGTGACGAGGTCATTCGCCATGTGCGTCATCGCCAGAGGTCGCCATCGGCGAAGGGGTGGGCCGGGCCGCCGAGTTTCGGCGCGGGCAGGGCTTTGAGGGACTGTTCGGCGAGGCGGAGATCCTCGCGGCAGGTGATCTTCAGGTTGATGGGAGAGCCCGGAACGACGGTGACGGGATGCCCGATCCGTTCGATGAGCGAGGCTTCGTCGGTGGCCTGTCCATCGGCGTGGGCCGCAAAGGCCTTGGTGAGAAGGCTGCGGGAAAATACCTGGGGTGTTTGGGCCTCCCACAGCGACGTACGGTCGACCGTTTCCGTGATGATGTGGTTGGCATCAACCCGCTTGAGCGTTCCCACGACCGGAATGGCGAGAATCGCCGCGCCCGTGCGGGCTCCCGTGGCAAAGACCTTGTCGATCCATGCCGGAGCGATGCAGGGACGAGCGGCGTCGTGGATGGCCACAACGTCGATGTCATCCGAAAGTTTTTCGAGGCCGTTGCGGACCGAGTCGGCACGCGTCGCGCCGCCTTCGGCGAGCGTGATGCCCATGAAGGCGAGGTTGGCGCCAAACGATTCGAGAAACGACTCGCGATCCTCGGGGGCGACCACGACGACGACCTGTTTGACGTCCTCGCGGTCGGTGAACTTCTCGGCCGAATGGAGCCAGACGGGCCGTCCGGCGAGCGGGGCAAACGGCTTTTTGTAGTTGGTGTCGTGGAAGCGGCTGCTCTGTCCGGCGGCCGCCAGGATCACTCCGAAGCGGGGCATGACACCTCCGCCTGAGTGATCGCCGCATCCATGAGGATGCGCACCGCCGTCTTCATGGCCGGCTTGTCGCGGAGCCATGCGGCAAACGCCTCGCCATGGGCCCCGTAGAGATCATGCAGCCAACGCGGCGCGTCGGTGTGGAGCCACTCGCGGAAAAGCAGCCAGCGGGGGTTGGTGGCGCCATAGACCTCGCGGGCAACCCAACAGAAGCCACCCATGCCACCCATGCCACCGCCCATGCCACCCATGCCGCCCATACCACCGCCCATGCCTCCCATGCCGCCCATGCCACCACCCATACCGCCCATGCCACCACCCATGCCGCCCATGCCACCACCCATACCGCCCATGCCGCCACCCATGCCTCCCATGCCGCCGCCCATCCCGCCCATGCCACCACCACCGCCACCAGACGTGCTGAAAGTGGTCACTTGCCCGACCCCGGAAAAGAGTGGCTGGCCGGAGAATCGCACGTATCGACGGTCAGCTGAAACCACGGCCCGGACTGAGATGTTGGTGCCCTCGGGGAGCGTCGAGATGATCGGCTGATAGCCGACGGCGCCCCTTCCGTTGAACGGGGCGTTGGGGCCGGGAGCGATCGGGCCCGTTTGACCACCCCGACTCTCCGACATCGCCTGCGAGGCGGCCGGGTCGGTCATCTCGGCGAGTTGCTGGGCGAGCACGGCCTTGCCGATGGTCTGCTGGGTGGCCACGTCCTGAGCCAGCTGGGCATCCGCCAGCGGTTCCATGCGACGCCCCTCTGGCACGTTGATGGTGAGAAACTCGTCGTCGGCGCCGAGGCGAATCTGGCGACGAAGCGTCTGTTCGTGCTCCGTCCCCCGGTGCATCGTCAGTTCGGCGGTAACGGTATCGGCGGCGATTTTGCCCCAGGCTCGCCGAACGAGAACGCGATACTGCCCAGGAAACGCGGCGGTCGCAACGTATCGCTCATGACGGGTGGCATCCGAAGGCGTGGACGTTGCGGCTTCGTCGGCGAGAAGGAGACCGCCGCCGGACGAGCGAGGTGACGCCATCGAGCAGACGGTGCCGGTGGGTTCCTCCACGGCCAGATCCACGTCTGCATCGCCATTCCATGAGATGTCGATGACGAGGTCGCGAACAAGGGCCGCGTCGACGTAGGCCTGGAAGGCCTCGGCCTCGTCCTTGCGGCCATCTTCGCGAAGGCGCTCTGCGGTCGACCGTGCGAGTCGTGCCGCCCGCGTGGTGATGTCGTGCTGGGCGGCAGGCCACTCATAGGAGAGCACGCCAGGGCAGGCCCACATCAGCGTGTTGACATCGTCTGATCGGGCTGCCACCGACATGGCCAAGGCGTACGCCTCACGATTGACAGGATCGAGTCGGGCGATGTGCCGACAGATACGGATCGCCTGCTTGTCGGAGCCAAAGCGGGCCAGGTAGTTGGCGAGCTGCATGAGTTCGACCGGTCCGGAGGCAAAATCGGCCGCCGAGAGCAACGCCCGCTCGACGTCGTCGCGAGAACGGCCCGCCGCCTCCATCGCCAGGGCGAGCGACTCATACATCCATGGCTCCGGATAGCCGCAGGCGATGGTTGCCGAGATGAGGTCGGCTGCCTTGTCGAACTCCCCGGCACGCCCCAGTTCAGCGGAGGAAACGCGGATTTGGGCCAGACGGTTGGCGACGTCACGGGCGTCGGCCGTCGACGATGCCGATGCATTCAAAGCGGGGAGAAACCCTCGGATGGCGGCGGCAAGATCGGAGGAGTTGAGCACCGAGGCCGGCAGGCCCGTGCGATCAGACGTGGTCGGCTCCTTCGGTCCTCGGTCGTTGGGGCGTGACGTGGACGCCGTATGAACGACGTCGCCACTCGTGCCGGCGCGGTTCTTGGCGGCACCCACCTGGAAGTGGCCGGCCAGTGACGAGGCATTCGGCGCGTGATCGGTGATCACTCGATCCATGAGGCCACGCACGACGGCCTTGGCGAGCGGCTTGTCACGCAGCCACGCGGCGCACGACTCGCCGTGAGCGCCATAGACGGATCGCAACCAGTGTGGGGCATCGTTCATCATCCAGTCGCGGAAGACGAGCCATCGGACGTCGTGCACGCCATAGACCTCACGGGCAACCCAGCAGAAGCCGCCCATGCCGCCCATGCCCATGCCGCCCATGCCGCCGCCCATGCCCATGCCACCACCCATGCCCATGCCGCTATTGATGCCGCCGGCACCGCCCATGCCGCCGCCGGTTTGGAACGGGTTGACGCCACCGTCGGCACCGATTGGCAGAACGAGGTCGGCCACCGGATACACCTTCACGGTGAGGTTTTCCTGAGCCTTTTCCTTCGTCGTGATAAGGAGCACCTCGTCCTTGACGATGTAGGTGAGGTCGATGTTCGAAAGCATGATGCGGAGCGCGGAACGGAGTGACACGCCCGAGACAGTCTGCGTGATCGGGGTGTCGAGGTCGATGCCGGCATCCTCGAGGGCTCGTACGTCGAGTTCGACCGGAATGTTGCTGGAGTCGCGAATCTGCGCCACGACGTCACGAAGGGGAGTTTCATTGAACTCAAACTGCGACACCGGCTCCTCCAGAGCTGCGTAGATCCGCTCTTCCTTGCTGCCGGGATTGGCGAGATCGACCGACTTGTACTTCTCGCGGAGACGCGTGAGTTCCTTCCAGCGGGCGGCACTCGGATAGACGACCGGAGGCTCGTCGGCAAATGGGATGGCGCACACGTCGGCCAGGTGGAGCACGTCCATGAAGCCCCGCTCCTGGTCCCGTCGCACGCGAACGTTTTGCGCGTCGTAGTTGAGGATGCCCGCCACGATCGGGGCGGTGCGGGCCAGCTCTCGGGCTGGCATGGGCACGCCTTGATTGGCATAGAGTGGCGGTGCTTCGTCGGCGATGGATTCGGCAACGTCTCGCTCGGCCTGAACGAAGGCCGTGGTGGGCCGCCGGTAGCCGTAGCGAATGCCTTCCTCGACCAGCGCATCGTATCGCTCGGTGAGCTGCTTGATTTTCTCCTCACGACGCTGCAGTTCGCTGGTGAGGCGGGCGCGCTCACGACCGATGGCCGCCCGTCGCTCGGCTGCGAGGTCGTGTTCCACCTTCTCGCGTGAACGCACGATCGACTCGCGAACCCGCATCTCGATCTGCGACAGGAGTCGCTGGCGGGAGCCCTCGTCGATGTCGGTGTCTTTCTCGATCACGCCCTGAAGCTCCTTGAGCGCGACGCGAGCCTGGTCGGGGTCGGTGGTGAGCAGCGTGCGAGCCTCCCGCAGCCTGACGGCCACGTCCTGCTCGAGCGCCTGCGCTCGAACGCGGCGCATGGATTCGAGCTCCGCCAGTTCCTGGGCCGCTTCCGTGGGGGAGGCGGATGGTGCGTCAGGAGCCGGCAGTTCGGATGGTTCTCCGCTCACCTGACGCTGGGCGACGGCGAGCACCAGCGAGGCATCCGTGTTGTCGGGGTCGCGGCGGAGCGAAGCCTCGGCCAGTCGAACGGCCGAGGCATGCGCGCCGGTGGCTTCCGCCTGACGCGAAAGAGCTGCGAGGGTGGCAGCCTCACCACGCACCTGGGCGCGGGCGCCGGCGAGGCCGTCACGACCGAGAATCGGCAGAAAGACGCCGTCGGTGGACCAGGCATTTCGGGCGAGTTCCCTCAGGAAGGCATTTTCGTCGTGCGGGGCTGCCGGTGGGATCTCGAGCGATGAGGAGGTTGCAGAACCGGCATCGAGGTTCAGCCGCGCCCCCTCCAGGTCGCCCACCACGAGCACGATCGAGTCGCGGTCGGAGCGAAGCGGCGGCATCCGTCCCGGGAGCATACGGACCTGGGCATCGGGCTTCGCGGTCGACACGGCGGCCGAGTCGGTCCAGGTGATCCGCTGCGCGATCGATGAGGCGATGCATCGACCGGCCTCCACAACCTGCTCGGGCTCACCAGGAATGGCCATCATGCCACCGGTGGCGTTGGCGACCGCAGCCAGGCAGGCCCAGTTGATCTGCGGGCCGATCCCCACGCTCGAGACGGGGATATGGTCGCGATGAAGCCGATCCATCACCCGCGCCATGTCGAACGGGTCGGCACCGGTGAGGCCGGGGCCATCTCCGATGTAGACGATGGCCCGATCGCCGGGGATTCCAGCCAGCATGTCGGCGGCCTGCTCGAGGCTGGCGGCGAGGTCGGTCGAGCCGAGCGGAGCCCGCGAGTCGAGGATCAGGCAGCCGTTTTTGATCGCGTCGCTCGTAGCCGGATGGAAGCCAGCCACGAGTGGCTTCGCGGTGATATCGGCGGCAGCCAACAAAAAGCGATCGGTGTCGCGTGCGGAGGCAAGCAAGGATACGAGGGCTTCGGTGGCATGCTCCCGATGAACGCCCGTTTGGCTTGCGGACGTATCCATCAGGACGACGACATGAACCGTCGCGGGAGGTTCGGCGGCATCCCCACGAACCCCGACCGCCGAGACCATCGGCTGATCCTCGGTGGTGGGGCAGGACTCGACGAAGGTCACGGTGGCCGCAGGCGATGCGGTCGCTTCCAGCGGAAATCCGCCGACACATGCGAGACCACACGCGATCACGGGCAACCAAAAACGGAACATGGCGGGCGCTCCGAGTGCTACAGGCCGGGGTCGGCCAAGGGGATTTGGCAAGCATAGGTACCCACGCGTCGCCCGCCAACGTCGGTCTTGCCGAGTTTTTCAGGGTTTTTCAGGTGACGAGGGGGCGTGGTTGCTGCGAATCTCCGGGCGTTCGCCTTGGTTCGTGCGGCTCCAGATCTCAATAATCGGGAACCGATCAAGGCGGTGGCGTCGACTGGTCGGGTGAGCCTGTGGAGGATGTGATGACAACACGATTCGGATTCTGGGGGTGCCTTGCGGCTGCCATGGTCGTCGCATCCGTGTGGGGGTTGGAGAGGCAGTCGCTGGCTCAAGACCCTGGCGCCGTTGGGGAGACGGTGGCTGGGGGAACGGTGGATCGGCGGTTTACGCCCGAGGAGCAGACCAACATCGCGGTCTACGACGCCGTCAATCGAAGTGTCGTCAACATCAACACGAAGGCCACCGTTGCAACGGGCTTGTTTCTGATGGAGGTGCCCTCTGAGGGCGCCGGCTCCGGGATCGTGCTCGACCGTCAAGGGCATGTGCTGACCAACTTTCACGTGGTGGAGGGTGCCAAGGAAATCCAGGTGTTGCTATACGACGGCTCGTCGCACGCGGCTCGGGTCGTTGGGGTGGATCCCGCGACGGACGTGGCGGTGATCAAGCTTGACGCCCCTGAAACGGTGCTTCATCCGGTGGTGTTTGGCACGTCCGGAGACCTTCGGGTTGGGCAGCGGGTGTTTGCGATCGGGAATCCGTTTGGTCTCGAGAGGACGTTGACCACGGGGATCATCTCGAGCCTGAATCGGTCGCTTCCCACCCGCACGGGCCGGACAATCAAATCGATCATTCAGACGGACGCAGCGATCAATCCCGGCAACTCGGGGGGGCCGTTGGTGGACAGTGGCAGCAGGCTGATCGGCATGACGACCGCGATTGCCAGTCGAACGGGGCAGAGTGCGGGGGTGGGGTTTGCCATTCCCGTGGGGACCCTCGGAAGAATCGTTCCGCAGCTCATCGCCAAGGGGAAGGTTGTCCGGCCCGATGCCGGAATCTCGCGGGTGTATCAGTCCGACGCCGGTCTCGTGGTCGCCGAGCTCGCCCCGGATGGTCCTGCGGAACGATCGGGCATGCGAGGGTTCAAGATCATTCGGGAGCGGCGACGCCAGGGGCCCTTTACCGTGGAGACCTCGCGGGTCGATCGTTCCGGAGCGGATTTGATTGTCGCCGTGGATGGGCAAAGTGTGCGGACGGCGGACGATTTTCTGTCAGCGGTGGAGTCGCGAAATCCTGGCGACCAGGTGCTGATCGCCGTGTTGCGGGAAGGCCACCGGCTCGAAGTGCCCGTGGTGTTGGGGGCTGAAAACTAGGCTCGCGACGCACGTGTCGCGATTCGCGACGGGGCCTTCGGGTCTCACCACGGACCCCGACTGATGTCCCTTCGTCATGATGCCGATAAAGGGGACTCGCGAAAAAAACTCCCGAGAAAACAGCCTGTTGACCTCGGTCAAACGGCTGCTATGATTGGGGGCTCGCCGCAAGGATTGGAAACAGTCCGAGTGGCGGACTGATCGTTGACAATTTGGCAGTCGATCTCTTTTTGGTTTCGGCCGGCGCGCGATCGTGACCGGCAAGTGACCGTGAACTGGGCAACCGGTTCATTGATCACGAACCATTTTTTTCAAAGTACAGGTCGGATCTCTTCACGAGATTCTGGCAAATCATCGTCGCAGTCGCTTCGGCGGCTGCGGCCTGACGAACCAATCAATTGAAGGGTTTGATTCTGGCTCAGAGTGAACGTTGGC
>JAFMIU010000095.1 GCA_017853835.1 Pirellulales bacterium
AAGTCCCGGTCGCTGGCCTGACCGATGCGTCACGTTCAGCGGTTCAAGCAGCCGCCGCGGCTGAGGCGGGCGCGACTGCTCAGGCGGAGGAGCCGGCGGCACCTGCCACCCCACCGGCTGCGAGTCTGCTCGACGCGGTTGAGTCGGATGCTCGGCGGTGTGTCACGGCCGGCGATGCCGTCAATCTGTATCGGATGGTCGTGGCCCAGGCCGAGGATCTCGCGATCGATCGGGCTGCGGCGGAGGAGAGGCTCGCCGTATGGCGGGATCGTGCGGCCGCGGGCAAGGTGCGATGGGGGGATGAATGGGTTGATGCGGCGACGGCACGTGAGGCTGCACGGGAAGCGGAAGAACTCGTGCGCCAGGCGGTGGAGCTTTCACGGCTCGGGAATCTTCGTCTTGCGCGAGAGAAGGTCGATGCGGTGGCCGAGGTTGGGCGAGGAAGCCTTCAGGCGAAGTTCTTTCTCGCTCTCCTGCCCCTCCTGCAGAAGCCTGTGGAACTCGAGATCGCCGGAGATCGGTTTGCGGATCTTGCCGCCGACCATCCCGACGTCGGCGCGGTCTGGTTCAATCTGGCCATGTGCGAACTGCTCACACGACGACCGGCGCCGGCGTTGTCGCACTATCGCATGGCGGTGAATCACCTCTCGAACGTGCAGCCGCTCTCGGATGTCGTGGGGCTCATCGTGGCGAACGCCAACAAACGAGGATTTCCCGACTTCAAGATGATCCAGCGGCTGGAAGACGAGTATTCCTCGCTGTATCGGCAGCTCACGCAAGACCTTGGTGTCAAGACAGCCGCCGGGAAGAAGGAGTATGTCTTTCTCGGTTTGGGCGAGAACTCGTCGACGATTGCGGCGATGACGCCTCCGGTGCTGGCCTCGATGTCCGCCGTTGTGGGAACGGTGTATCGGCCCCTGATGGAAGGGCCGGGGATCGTGGTGGCGCCGGGAAAAGTGCTCGTTCCTCAGACGCTCGTCGATGCGGGAGACAAGATCATCATTCGTGATCCTTTGAATCCGGACGCACTGCTCCCAGGGAAGGTGATCGCGTCATCCCCGACGCCGCCGATGGCGCTCGTGGCGGCCGAGGGCTTGAAGGCGGCTCCCGTTCCCATCACTGCCCGTTCACCGGCCGTTGGCGATCGGGTGGCGGTGGTGGGATCGGCTCCATCGTCATTTCGGCGACGCGAGCCTGACGTGGCCGCCGGCACCATGCGGGCGCTTGCCGATGCTACCGACTCGACATCGATTCACGATGCCGCGACGTCGTGCGACCGAGGTGGCGGAGCGGTGGTGGGGAGCGACGGTGGATTGGTCGGCATCGTGGCCCCGACCCCTCGCGTCGAGAAATCGGATGTCGCTGGCGGGCTCGTCTGGCCGGTCGAGAGCCTGCAACCGTTTTTGGAAAAGCATGCGTCGCCGTCAACCGTGACGGCGGGGGATGACGTGGATCCGGAGGCCAGGGCGATGGCCTCGACGGTGATGGTGGTGGTCACGTCGGGCACCATGAAGCTGGCAGGGCGGTGAGGACGTGGCGGGATTGAGCCGAATCGGTCCTGGCCTTGTTTTTTCGGCTAGAAACGCCACTCTATGGGGTGGCCGACGCATGGTGTCGTGGGCCAGTTGACCGGTGTGTCCGTGGACGAGATGCCATGATCGCTTCCCAGCCCATTTCTGGAGTGGTGCCACCCGCTGTCGCCGAGGCCACGGTGATGACCGTGTGGCCGTCGGTGGCCTCGACCGCTCTCGGGCAGACGCTGGGGCGGATCTACCGCATTCGTGAGGGTGCCGGTCCTATTTCGTTGGGGCGGCTGGCCTTGGTGGCCACCATCCCCCTCGGCCTCATGCTCTACCTGTCGATGCGATTGCCGTGGTCGATTCGCCGATACCGTTTGACCAACCGACGCGTGATCGTCGAGCGTGGAATCAATCCACGCGTTGAGCAGTATGTCGATCTCGATCGCTTCGATGCCATCGACGTGGTCGTGAGCCCAGGCCAGGAATGGTACGCCGCCGGGGACCTGGTCTTTCGTCGCGGTCCGATCGAGACGCTTCGGCTCGCCGGCGTGAGTCGGCCGGAGTCATTCCGCCAGACCTGCCTCAAGGTTCGTCAGTCGTACGTCGCCGTCGCGGCGGCGCTGGGGCAGCCGGTCGGTGCCGGCTGACCCGCGGGCTGGGGAACGGCCTCAGACCCGTTGACGCCCGGGAACCGGTCCGCGGTCACGAATGGCCAGGCCAATCGCCTGTCGAGCATCGTCGTCCAGCGAGCACCGGAGGGCGTCGGCATTCCGCTGCACCTGATCCGGTGATGTGGCCCCGAACAACACGGCGGTGATGCCTGGCTGCTCGGCCGTCCAGGCCAGCACCACGTCGGCCACCGTGCAGCCGAGTCGGCTGGCCACGGGCCGGAGGGCGTCGACGAAGTCGAGGTTCCGTTCGAACTCGACCCCCTGGAAGATTGCGTAGCGGTGTCGGCTGTCGCTCACGGGAAATACGCGGTCTCGCGACATGGTGCCCGAAAGGAGCCCTTTCATGAGGGGCCAGTAGGCGATGACCGCAACCCCGTGAGTGCGGCACCAGGGCACGATGTCGTGTTCGATGTCGCGTTGGAGCATGTTGTATGGCATCTGGCACGCCGCCAACGGGCAGATGGCCGCGAAACGAGCGAGGTTGTCGAGCGAGGCGTTCGAAAGGCCGATTGCCACGGCCTTGCCTTGCTCCTGCATTCGTTTCAGCGAGGCTGCCGATTCCTCGATCGGCACCCGTGGGTCTGGCGCGTGGAGGTAGAGAAGGTCGAGCCGATCGGTTCCCAGCCGTCCCAGGCTCTCCTCCACCTCGGTGATCAGTCGGCCAGGGCTGGCGTCGCTCACCTGGCGACGCGGCGGCGAACAGGACTCGTCACGGTCCCAGTGGATGCCGCACTTGCCGGCGATCACCACGTCGTCGCGGCGTCCGCCGATGGCCTCGCGGATGGCTCGCTCGCTTTCTCCGTGTTCGCCGTAGCAGTAGGCGGTGTCGAGATGCACGATGCCACAGTCGAGGGCGGCGCGAACCGTCGCCACGGCGTCGGCTCGAGTGACGCCTTCACGGGTCATGCCCGCCAGGGGCCAGCAGCCGAGTCCGAGTGGGCCCACCGAAACGGTCGACGATCCAAGCGGGCGCGGTGAGGTGTTCATGGTGTGGGCGCGGGGGGAGACGCCGTGGGTGGAAATCTGCCGGTGGAGAGATAGCTGGTCACCAGGTCGACGGTGTCGCGGCGGAACAGCAACCCCGTGTGCCAGGTTGGCACGGTCACGTGGTCGTGCGGCGCATCTGGATGGGTGCTTTCCTCGCTCACCAAGGCGTCGTGCTGTGCGGCGATCACGCCGATGTCGACCCCCTGGGGCGTCGGGAGCGAGTTCACGAGGCTGTCGGAGGCCGTGGAGAGTTCGGCGACGGGACGGAGTATTCGACCAAATGTTCCGGCGGTTGCCGTGGCGACGAACGACCCACGGTTTGGCGGAGCGAGCATCACGAAACGCCCAAGTTTTTCCGGACGGTAGTGGCTCAGTGCCACACGGCCGATGATGCATCCCATGCTGTGGGTGACGAGGTGGATGGTGGCGACGCGAGGATCGCGGTCGAGCGTCTGAAGCTCTTTCGCGAAGCGGTCGGCATGGACCAGCAGGGAGCACTGCATGTTCCAGTATCCCCAGGCAGTCGTCAGGTAGCCGCGGGCTCTTAGCCGTCGGCCGAGCACCGAGAGCATGTATTTGTTGGCCAGAAAGCCGTGCACGAGCGACACGCACTCGCGGGGATGGTCCGCGGGAGAGCCAGCAGTGAAGCGGACGCTTGTCATGCAGGGGGGCGGGAAGGACTGGTCGGACGCTGGGGCGCCGGGCAGCAATCCACAGGGCAGACGTCGTGGCTGGCAGGCAGGAGGCCGATCGCCACCCGTGTGGGTTCCTGCCATGCCCGTTCGGCGATGAGGTCGCGAATCATGCGCACGAAGGCCGGAGCTGTTCCCACGGTCGCTGCACGCTCCATGTGCATGCCGAGTTCCTGGCAGAGTTCGGCGGCCTCGGTGTCGAGGTCATACTTCACTTCCATGTGGTCGGAGATGAATCCGATCGGCGCCACGACCACCTGCCGGCCCCCGGCCGCGTGGATCGCCCGGATCGCATCACATACGTCGGGCTCCAGCCATGGCTGCGACGGCGGGCCACTTCGGCTCTGGTAGACCAGCTTCCAGTGGTGGACGCCGGCTGATGTGGCGACGAGACGGCACGACTCCTCCAGCTGCGCGACGTACTTGCATCCTTCGGCCATCGAGGAGGGAATGCTGTGCGCGGTGAAGAGCACGGGTACTAGCGAGCGATCGCTCTCGGGGAAGGCTGCCAGGGATCGCCGAACGTTCTCGGCCATCGGCTCGACGAATCCGGGATGATTGAAGAACACGCGAATCTTGTCGATCTGCGGGGCCCGATCCCCCAGCGGGGCGAGGGCCGCGGCGATGTTCTCGCGGTATTGGCGACATCCTGAATAACTCGAAAAGCCGCTGGTGACGAAAGCGATGGCCCGCCGAATACCGGCGTCGGCCATGTCACGGATCGTGTCGGTCAGAAGCGGATGCCAGTTGCGGTTGCCCCAGTAGATCGGCAGGCGGGGGCCATGCTCATCGAGCTGCTCACGGATGGCGTTGAGAAGCAAACGGTTCTGATCGTTGATCGGGCTCTTCCCGCCGAAGTGCTGATAGTGTTCGGCCACCTCCAGCATCCGCTCGCGAGGCACGTTGCGTCCTCGGAGGACGTTTTCCAGAAATGGCATGACGTCGTCGGGGCCGTCGGGGCCACCGAACGACACGAACAGCACCGCGTCGTAGTGTGCCGGAGGTTCAGCGGCCGCGGCCGCCGGCTTGGCGGAGGGAAGGTGGTTCATGGCCGGGAAGCGCAGGTGGCGAGAATGACCCCACGGGGATTCGAACCCCGGTTACCGCCGTGAAAGGGCGGTGTCCTAGGCCACTAGACGATGGGGCCAAACTGATGGTCAACCAGTTTGAATCGCTGTTGTGCATAGCCTACACCGAGACATCGGTTGGCGTAAGGGTCGACGGCGGAGGGCGATCGTGATCTGGTCGGCCAGACGATCAGCCGTCGGAGCCTTCCGGTGAAGGCGGCATCGACTCAGCGGGCACGTCGTTCGACGCGATCACCGGGGCCGGGTCGACCGAGTCGCCTCGAACGATCGCCTCGAACACTTCACGGCGATGAACGGGCACTTCCTTGGGTGCCTCAACGCCAAGGCGGACCTTGTCGCCACGAATCTCAACAACAACGATGGTGATATCGTTGTTGATGACGATGCTCTCGTCCTTTTTTCGTGACAACACGAGCATGGTGCCGGTCCTTGGCCTGGCGACAGCCCTCACTCAGCATGCCGCAACCTCTTTCACTGTAACGGTTTCCGACGCTAAGTCAAGGGAGTGGACGTCTGCCGCCAGTGTGGATTTTGGCCAAAAAACGGCGAAAAAACGGAAAGGCCGCATCGAGTCCACTCGCCAAGGGGGGGGTCGGGGGGCCTGAAGGGGCGCGACCGGTGGCGAGGGCAAGCCTGCCCCACGCCTCACCCATCGATGACATCGACGGGAGGAACGAGGAAAGACGTGTGGTGCCTTGTTGGGTTTCGCCACCTTCCTATACTGCGGGCCCGCGTCGATCGTCGCGTCGATCATCCCGAGTGTGGCGTGTCGGGAGTTCTGACGACGCGCCTCCGTCCCTGACAGGCCTGCCCATGAAAGACTGGTTTCGAAACCTGTTCACGGCCGTGCGGACCGTTCTCGAGGGCATGCTCGTCACGCTTCGGGTCTTCGGCAGCACCTACGACCAAAAACGACGGACCTTCACCGAGCACTTCGAGTATCCGGAACTCCCTGCCCCCGTCGCGGCACGCTATCGGGGCTTTCATCGATACGATCTCACGACCTGCATCGCCTGCGATCAGTGCTCGAAGGCCTGTCCCGTCGATTGCATCTACATCGGCAAGGAACGGGTGGAAGGGGCGAAGGGCTTCCGTGTCAGTGGATTCACGATCGACTACTCCAAGTGCATGTTCTGTGCGCTCTGCGTCGAGCCGTGTCCGGTCGATTGTATTTTCATGGGCTCCACGCTCGACCTCTCGTGCTACAGCCGGGACGGAACCATCGTCGATTTCGCCCGACTTCCCGTCGAGGTGGCCTGGGGTCGTTCGACGCTCAACCCCACGGCGATTTCGGCATCCAAGGTGGTTGTCGAACCGGTTCACGGTGGCCCCAACCAGTAGCGAAGCACCCTCGACCTCAACCCACTCATGCATCCGACCCTGATCGCCGGCTTCGTGGCCCTGTTCGTCGCCGTGGGCGGCGGCTTTCTTGCCGTCAACCTGCTGGTTGGCTGGCTCGTGCGGCCGCGGGCCCCGAACACCGAGAAACTCGAGGTGTACGAGTGTGGTGAGCCGACCATCGGATCGAGTTTCGTGCAGTTCGATCTGCGGTTTTACGTGGTGGCACTGCTCTTCATCATTTTCGACGTCGAAGTGGCGCTGTTCTTCCCGTGGGCGACCGTGTTTGGGAAGGCCACGCAACTGACCGATCCGGCACTGGTGTCGGCGACCGCCGACGGGGCGCCATCGGAGGCGTCCTACGGCCTGCTCCGTGAACTCGGACTGAAGGAGCCGGCGGTTCCCGCCCAGAAGGGGCCCTACTTCACGCCGACGCTTCCCGAAGTGCGGTATGTCGAGGCCGAGCGGGGCAGTCAGACGCCCGAGCAGGCCCAGGCGTCGTGGTCGCTCGCTCGGGCGGGCTCGCTCCTGGCCCGAACGGCGCTGGTGGATATGGCGGCATTCTACGCCATTCTGCTCGCCGGCTTCGCGTATGTCTGGTATCGCGGCGATCTCGACTGGGTTCGGGCCGTGTCGGCCGAGCGGGCCGGCTCGGCGGGCCGTGTCTCGACGCGAGAGTCGTCCGTGCGTCACGGGTGACATCCCCTCCGTCCACTTCAAGCGGTGAGCAAAGAGATTCATGATGCGTGGCCCCGAGTTCTTGGAGCAGTTGGAGAAGGCCGTGCCTGGCGCCGTGACGGGCCGGACGCTCGACGTCGTCGATCCGTGGATCGAGGTGCAGGCCGACCGCATCGCGGATGTGTGTCACTGGCTGGCGACGGCGAGCCCCGTGCGGTTTGATTCGCTCCAGTGCATCACCGCCGTTGATTGGTGCGAGCCCGACCCCAAGAAGGCCGCCAAGGTTTCCTGGCAGCCTCATCTGGAGATGGTCTACCACCTCTGGAGCACGCCGGCTCGTGTGAGCCTCGTCGTGAAGGCCACGCTGCCGCGGTGGAAGGCCGACGTGCCCGGCCAGTTGCCCGAAATCCCGAGCGTGTGCGGCGTGTGGCGCGGAGCCAACTGGCACGAACGGGAGGTGTATGACCTCTCCGGCGTGTGGTTCACCGGTCATCCCGACCTTCGGCGGATTCTCTGCCCGGAGGATTGGGAAGGGCATCCGCTCCGGAAAGACTATGAGATGCCGCTCGAATACCACGGCATCAGGGGGAGGTAGTGATGGCATCACTGGTCGACGACGATCCGCGGATCATCGAGTTCGATGTCCGCACCGACGAGATGCTCGTCAACATGGGGCCTCAGCATCCGAGCACCCACGGCGTGCTCCGGCTGGTTCTTCGCACCGATGGCGAGGTGGTTTCGGAAGTGGAGCCCCATATCGGGTATCTCCATCGAAGCGCCGAAAAGATCGGTGAAAACATCACGCATCGTCAGTTCATCCCCTACACCGACCGGATGGACTACCTCGCCGCGATGAACATGAATCTCGGCTGGGCCCTGACGGTCGAGAAGCTGATGAAATACCAGGTGAGCGAGAAGGCAAGGCACCTGCGGGTGTTGATCGCCGAGCTCAACCGCATCGCCAGTCACCTCGTTGGCATGGGGGCGTATGGCCTCGATCTCGGCACGTTCAGTCCGTTTCTCTACGCCTTCCGCGAGCGGGAAAAGATCCTCGACCTCTTTGAAGAGGCCTGCGGTGCCCGCCTCACCTACAGCTACATCACGGTGGGTGGGCTGACGGCCGACCTGCCGCCGGGCTGGCTGCAGAAGTGTGAAGCATTCCTCGACCAGTTCGAGCCGATCATCAAGGAGTATCACGCCCTCCTCACCACGAACGCCATCTTCGTGAAACGCACGGCGAACATCGGCGTGATGTCCCGCGACCTGGCGATCGAATACGGCTGCTCGGGCCCTGTGCTCCGAGGCAGCGGCGTCGATCAGGACATGCGGCGCGACGGTGAGGCGATCTACACGGCGATGTACGAAGGCTACGCCTTTGAAGTGGCGGTGATGAAGGACGGCCACTACCCGCGTGATCATGAGTATCCAGCCGTGCCGGCCGATGCCGTTCTCGGCGACTGCTGGCATCGCTTCTTCGTCCGCATGCTGGAAGTGGTGCAGTCGATGGACCTCGTTCGTCAGGCCATCGATCGCTATGCATCCTGCCAGGGACCGCTCGGTGATCCCGTCAAGCTCGCGGAGAAGATGCCGACCGGTGACGCCTACCTGGAGACCGAGTGCCCCAAGGGGCAGATGGGCTTCTACATCGTCAGCGATGGCACGGCCACGCCCTGGCGGGCCCGTGCCCGATCGAGCTCCTTTTCCAACCTCGCCGTGGCCCACGAACTCTGTCGCGGCTGCCTGATCGCCGACGTTCCGGCGATCGTCGGCAGTCTCGACATCGTGATGGGAGAGATCGACCGGTGAGCATGCTTCAGGGGCTTCCCTTTTCTCGATCGGTAGGCGACACTTCGTGCGATTCATCGCGAAATCGTTTGTTTGGCCGTGAAAATGGCCGTTCTGTGAACGTCGAGGCGGCACGCTGATTCATGGCTGACCTTCTGATCAACACGTTGGGGCTGCCCGGCTGGCTTGGGTGGACGATCACCGCGGTCGTCGCGGCGGTGCTCATTTTGAATGTGATCGCCGGCGGGGCGCTTGTCTTCATCTGGGCCGAGCGGAAGATCGCCGGCCGCATCCAGGACCGCCTCGGGCCCACCCGCACGGGCGGCAAGTTCGGATGGCTTCAATCCCTGGCGGACGGCATCAAGCTCCTCGCGAAGGAGGATCTGATGCCGGAAGGTGCCGATGGGATGCTGTTTCGCATCGCCCCGTACGTCAGTTTCTGTGCATCGTTTTGCGCGTTCATCTGCCTGCCATTCGCCTTCGATGTCGTCGGCCAGCGGCTGAATGTGGGCGTGTTTTTCGTGGTCGCCGTCCTTGGCCTCGAAGTGTTTGGGGTGATCTTGGCGGGCTATGCATCGGCCTCGAAGTGGTCGCTCTTCGGGGCCATGCGTGAGGCGGCACAGGTGGTGAGTTACGAGGTGCCGCTGGGCATGTGCGTCGTGGTTCCCGTGATGCTTGCGGGCAGCATGGACCTCGTCACGATCGCCGAAAAGCAGTCGGGGTGGTTCACGAACTGGTACCTCTTCCACGACCCGTTCACGTTCGTCGTGTTTTGGATCTATGTCACCTGCGCCGTGGCGAGTGTGAACCGTGCTCCCTTCGACCTGGCCGAGGCCGAAAGCGAACTCGTGGCCGGGTTTCACACCGAGTATTCCGGACTGCGGTGGAGCTTCTTCTTCATGGCGGAATACGGCTCCATGTTTCTCGTGTCGGCCCTCGCGGCGGTGCTTTTCATGGGGGGCTGGAACGGCCCGATTCCGCTGGCGACGCTGCTGGGCCTGTCCGAGGGAACTGGAGACACGGCCCACTATCTCGTGCGTCTCGTGGGCCTCGCCAACCTCATGGGCAAGGCGACCGTCGGCGTGCTCGTGATGATGTGGATTCGTTGGACGTTGCCCCGTCTCCGCATCGATCAGGTGATGACCACCTGCTTGAAATACTGCACGCCGCTGGCGGCCGTGATGTTCCTCGGGGCGATGCTGTGGCAGATCGCACTGCCCGGCGGGGTCATTCCGGTGCTTCGCACGCCCGCGGCGACCGTTCGTGAGGGGTGGCTCCCCGGGCCTGGCGGATCACCCCCTGCATCGGCCAAAGCCTCCGACGTGGCCAAGGTGGGATCATGATGACCGGACTTGCCATGCTCGTCGATGCGATGGTCGCCGCCCCGTTGCCGGTGGCCGCGATCAACTGGCATTCGTTCTTTTTTCTGGTCTTTGCAGCGCTCGCCTGTGGGTTTGCCGTGGCCGTGGTGGCCGCCGACAACATCGTGCGGATGGCGCTCTACCTCGTCTTTTCCCTCGGCGCGACGGCAGGACTGTTCTTTCTTGCCGGCGCGGAGTTTGTCGGGGCGATGCAGTTGATGATCTACGTCGGTGGCACGCTCGTCCTTCTCGTGTTTGGTGTGATGCTCACCGCCCAGGGGCCTTTTGTGTCGCTCAAGGGGAGCGGACGGGATCGTGTCGTGGCGGGAGTCGTGGGGGCCGTGCTGCTGGCAGTGCTGCTCCAGGCGGCGTTTTCCGTCGATGCCTGGCGTGCACCGGCGCAGGGGGTCGTTGCCGATCCCTCGGCGACCCCGATCGGCATGGCGCTCGTCGGCCTCCGCGTGGACGAGCCCGCGGCTGGTTCCCCGTCACCGAATGTGCGGCCGGGCTATCTTCTGCCGTTTGAGATCGTGTCGGTACATCTGCTGGTGGTGCTGGTGGGTGCCGCCTATCTCGCCCGAGCCAAGCGACGCAAGACACCACGGGCGATCGAGGTGGCCGCGTCGTCCGAACCGCCAGCCTCGCGTGCGGAGCACGCAGCGATCGGGCGTGATCGATCGCGTGGTGCGTCCGTGCTCACGGGAGGTCGATGATGGAGGTCGGGGTCGCATCGATGGTGCCCGTGATCGGGCTGCTCACGCAGCCGGTGAGCGTCGCGCACTACCTCGTCGTCGGAGCCATCTTATTCGTCTGCGGCATTGTCTGCATGGCGATGAAGCGGAATGCGCTCGGCGTGCTGATGGGCATCGAACTGGTGCTCAACGGGGCCAACGTCAACTTCGTCGCGTTCGCGTCGCCGTATCTGCAGGGCGAAGGGGTGCGGTCGTTGGGCCTCGATGGCCAAGTGATCGCCCTGTTTGTGATCCTGCTCGCCGCCGCCGAGGCGGCGGTGGCCCTCGCGATCACATTGAGCTTCTACAACAACCACGCGACCGTCGACGTCGACCGAGCCGACGATCTCAAGGGATAGGCCGCAGCCGCGCCACGACATCATGGATCTTGCCACCCAACTTCCGCAGCTTCTCGGCCTGGCCTGGCTCCTGCCGCTGGCCTCGTTCGTGCTCATTCTTTTCTTCGGGCCCAGGATGGGTCACCACGGTCGGAACGCGGCCTGGGTGGCGACGGCCGCCATCGTTGGTTCGCTGGTGCTCTCGCTCGTGGCGTTTGTGTCGTGGCTCGGAGCCCATCCGGTGGTGGCCGCCCATCACGGCGACGACCACGGGGCGGTGCATGCCGCCGATCACGGCGATCCCCATGCGACCGAGGCTCATGCGGAGGCCTCGGGCCACGTCGCCGCCGGCCATGGCCCCGTTTCGTATTCCGGGGAGTGGTACACCCTCTATCGCGGCGGTCGGCTTGCCCTGTCGATCGGCTGGTACATCGACTCGCTCACCATCCTCATGTTCGTGGTGGTCACCTTCATCGCCACGTGCATCCATGTGTATGCGTCGGGCTACATGCACGACGAACTTCACGACGTCACCGATCACGAAGTGACGCTCGCGAATGGCCACCATCTCCACCGGCCAGGGCGATTTCCGAGGTTTTTTCAGGCCCTGTCGCTGTTCTGCTTCTCGATGCTCGGCATCGTGATCGCCGGCAATCTGGCGATGGTCTTCATCTTTTGGGAACTCGTCGGCATCTGTTCGTGGTTTCTCATCGGGTTCTACTTCGAACGCACGAGCGCCTCGACGGCCGCCAACAAGGCGTTCATCGTCAACCGTGTCGGCGACTTCGGCATGCTCATCGGCCTGATGGCGTTGTGGGGGGCGCTCGGTACCCTGCAGTTTGCCGATTCGACGGCGACCGACGCCGACGGACACACGGTCACGGAGCCCGGGCTCTTCAGCCTGGTGCGGCCTGCCGATCGAGGACACGCCCTGACCGTTCCCGATGGCATGGTGGCCTTTGCGGCGTCCGAGAAGGTCGCCCGCACGCCGGCTGCCGAAGTTGCGGGCAAGATTGATGGCTGGCGGGCCGAGGGGCTCGGCCGGTGGCTGCTGTTCATCGCCGGTGTGGGAATCTTCTGCGGATGTGTCGGAAAGAGTGCCCAGTTTCCCCTGTTCGTCTGGTTGCCCGATGCGATGGAGGGGCCGACGCCGGTTTCGGCCCTCGTGCATTCGGCGACGATGGTGGCCGCGGGCGTCTATCTCGTGGGCCGGTTTTTTCCCGTCCTGACCCCCGACGTGCTGCTGGTGATCGGGTATGTGGGGGCGATCACGCTGTTCATCGCGGCGACGATCGCGCTGGTCGCCAACGACATCAAGCGGGTGCTCGCCTACTCCACCGTCA
>JAFMIU010000003.1 GCA_017853835.1 Pirellulales bacterium
GTGTTTTCATGCGCTGCCAGCCCGGTCGCCCTGGCAACCAGGGGGACGCGGCGGCAACGGGCGGAGCGATCACTCGCCGCCGGAGCCGACCGTTCGAATCGCCGGGCGGGGTGGCGCCGTCATGCCGTGCCCGAGATAGAAGCCTGGGTTTGGCGGCTTGTTGTAGACCACGTTCTGCCACACGAGCGACAGCCGATACTGCGGATCATGCAGCAGTGTGACGAGTCGGAGGTCGGTCGGAATCGTGGTGGTGAAGAGGCGGAGCGCCTTGCCGCCCGGGGCGACGAGCAACATCTCCTCGCGCCAATCGCCCAGCAGGTCGCCCGTGAGGGCCGGGCCTCGCCCAGCAGCCGACCCCTCGCACTGAAAGAGGCCCTCGCTCTGACCGGTGACAGGGTTCCATTTCGTGACCCGTGTGATCGGCACCCGCGGCACGGCTGCTGCCTCCGGCGGCGGAACGGGCCCCGCGGCCGAATCAGGATTGAATCGCCGTCGCATACGCCCCCAGTCGCGACCCGTGATGAGGAGTTCGCGGAGAGGATCGCCATCCCACCAGAGGCACCAATCATTCTCACGCGGTGCGGGGCCAATCTGCTCCCCGCGGGCCGTGCGCAGGCCGCCCGGTCCGCCCCAGGCCTCGAGACCGCGATGCCGGGGGTCGATGTCGGCCGCCATCCCGGACGGCACATCGACCGTCGGGCTGTGGCTCCAGAGAATCTCACCCGTTCGCGCGTCGCGCATCGCGGCGCCGGGGGTGTTGAAGCGTTCGGCGTCGTCCTCGTTTTCCTGCACGCTGAAAACCTCGAGGCCGGGGCGATCCGGGTCGATGTCAGTGAGGTACATCACGTCGCCATGTCGCAGGCCGGAACTGGAGAGCCCCGTGCCGTCGTCGTCGACCACCATGGCCTGGTACACGATTTCGTCACGGCCGTCGTCGTCGACGTCGCCGACGCCGAGCGAATGGCCGCCCATGCCGGCGTAGGGCGAGGCATCGGCGTAAGGCGGATAGGACGAGCCGGTGTCAAAAACCCATCGTCGGGTCAGGCTCCCCTCATGGAAGTCCCACGCCACGATCGCGATCCGCCCATACACGCCTCGACACATCACGAGGCTGGGGTGCTCCCCGTCGAGGTAGGCGACACACGCGAGAAAGCGATCGCACCGGTTGCCGTAGGAATCATTGCCGGCGTTGCCCCCGATGCCTCCCCAGCCATTGATCGGCGCCCGGCCGGGCACGTAGTCCACCGTTGCGAGCGCCTTGCCCGAAACGCCTGAAAACACCGTGAGAAACTCGGAGCCGTCGAGGATGCGGCCGTCGCGATTCGACCCCGGCTGGAGCGTGCGCCAATCCTTGTCGGCATCGCCGATCACCACACCTGTGCCATCCGTGGTGCCATCGGCGGTTTTGCAGGCCACTTCGGCGCGGCCGTCGCCATCGAGGTCGTACACCATGAACTGGGTGTAGTGCTCGCCCTCGCGGATGTTGCGGCCCAGGTTGATCCGCCAGAGGTGCGTGCCGTCAAGTTCGTAGGCATCGAGGATCGGCTCGCCCGTCACGCCCGCCGATCCGTTGTCGCGCGGACGGTTGGTCTGATGGATCACGATCTCGAGTTCACCGTCACCATCGAGATCGCCCACGGAGGCGTCCCCAAGCCGATATCCCTCGATCGGCTGAATCGGTATGTCGAGGAAGTCGTGCTTCCACGCGGAAACCGTCCGGCTGGCCGGCCCTTCCTCACCCGCCGTGACGGGCCGCACGTGATACGCGAGGGTCGCGGTGGGGTCGGCATCGGCGTCGACGAGGCTGGTCGGACCACGAAGGGGTTCGCGGTTCACCTTCACGGCAACGCCGCCGTCCGTCTGGCGATACACATTGAAGGCGATCGATTCGGGGTCGGTGCCGAACAACCGCCATCCGACAAACATTCCCCCGTCGGGCCGAGGTACCGCCACGATGCCTCGCGACAGGCTCTCCATCTGCCGCTCGGCGGCGTGCGATCCGACGAACGCGCCCCCCGCCATGAGCGCGAGCACCATTCGACGCATGCACCACCCTCTTCCTCGACGCACTCAGTCGCCCGCCGCCGGATGATCCGGCAGCCGCCCCTCAGCATAGCGACGAGCCAGTGCGGAGAGATGTTTGACGAGATCGGCATGTTGCGGATCTGCGGCACGGTTCACCTGCTCGTCGGGGTCGGCAGCGGGGTCGATGAGCATGACACCCTCACCTCGCCCGAAGAATTCGGCAAAGTGCCATCGCCTCGTGCGAATCGCAACGCCGGTCAGGGTGATGCCATTTTCACTCCACGACGCAAACGCCGGTCGGTCGTCGACGTCGGCCTGGGGACTGCGGAGCAGCTCGACCAGACTTCGACCCTCGAGCCCCTCGGGCGCAGGAACCCCGCAGAGATCGCAGAGCGTGGGATAGAGGTCGATCATTTCCACCACGGCTGCGCACGCCGTGCCCGCCGACGTCACCCCCGGAGCTCGAATCAGCAGTGGCGTGCGGAGCCCCTGCTCCCAGAGCGACCCGGCCTTCGACCATTTCCCCTTCTCGCCAAGCTGATAGCCATGGTCGCCCCAAAATACCACGATGGTCGATGACGCGAGACCGAGACGTTCCAACTCGTCGAGCACCCGTCCGGCGTTGAAATCCATCCAGGCACTCGACGCGAGATACGCCCGAATCATCTCGCGAGCCGACTCCGGCGTTGACGAGCGACCGACGAAGAGATCGGCGTTGCGCGGGCGGATGCTGCCGGCCGGAAACCCGGCAGGCACGGTGGGCTCGGGGGCGTAGTCACGTGGAGGGGAAGGCTTTCTCCATCGATCAGGTCGTAACACCATTGCGGAGCCTCCGGCGGACTGTGCGGCTTGTGGAATCCGCAGGCGAGAAAAAAGGGCTCCGACGAAGGAGCGTTGGCTCGCTCGCGGAGGGCGCGAATGGCCCTGTCGGCGATCCGGTGGTCGCCGGTGCCCTTCCCGTCGCCCGGAAGCACGATCCACCGATCCGAACGTTCCGTCTTCGACAGCACATGCCCGTCCGCACCGCGTTCATCGTGTTCCGGCGGCTCGGCGGTCGCCCCGGAGCCGAAGTGCCGCGGAACACCCCCCTCGGTCCAGGCCTCGGTGTCGTCGATCCCCCCGTGAAAGATTTTGCCGGCGGCGATCGTGCGATAGCCGCTGTCCTTGAACCGTCGCGGCAGGCTCACGGCCTGCGGGCACGTGACACCAAACCAGTCACGATTGCCGAGCACCCCAAGGGAGGTGGGATGCCGACCGGTGAGCATCGAACTTCGTGATGGATTGCAGAGCGGAAACTGACAGTACGCACGATCCCATCGCATCCCGCTGGCGGCGAGCGCATCGAGATGGGGCGTGTGGGCGACCCTGCTGCCGTAGCAGCCCATCTCGGTGCGAAGGTCGTCGGCGATCACGAGAAGCACATTGGGCCTCTCGCCCGCCAGCGCGATGGCCGCGGCCATCGACCCCACCACGAATGTCAGCCATTTCATGTCGCTCTTTCCCCAGGGCGTGCCACGACCAGCCGTCGCCGTCGGCCCGTTCACGATACAGTGGCGGTGATGTCCCGCACCATCTGGAACTGTTCTGCCGTGAAGATCGCTCACCGTGTCCGAGCCGCCCTCGTGGCGTCGATGGCCCTCGCGGCCATGATGCCGTTGCTCTCGTGCGCCCAATCCTGGGAATCGCTCCAGGAGGAATTTCGAAGTCCGCCCGCCGAGTCCCGACCGAGCACCTTCTACTACTGGATGAACGGCAACGTCTCCCGCGAGGGGATCACGGCCGACCTCGAGTCGATGAGCCGCATCGGACTCGGAAGCGTCATGATCTTCGACGGCGGCGTGTTTATTCCGAAAGGGCCCGTCGATTACCTCGGCGCCGAGTGGCTCGATCGGATCGACCATGCCGTGCGTGAGGCGGGCCGGCTTGGAATGAAGGTCGGCCTCCACAACGCACCCGGCTGGTCGAGCAGCGGCGGCCCATGGATCACCCCGGAGCATTCGATGCAGCAGCTCGTGTGGTCGGACGTGACCGTCACCGGGCCCGGGCCGATCACGATGAAGCTCCCGCAGCCCACCACCAAGGAGGGCTTCTATCGCGACGCCCGCGTCGTGGCATTCCCGGCGCCGGAGGGCGAAACCTCCCCGTATCACGCATCGGTTCGCGAGGCGGTGGTGGAAGGGGGTGACGTTCCACGCCCCATCGACATCGCCAGGCTCGTCGATGGCGATCATGCCACCCATGTGCCGCTCGACCGTGGTGAGTCGATCGTCGTGCGACTGGACCGACCGTTTCAGGCACGGTCCGTCACGCTCGTCGCGGCACCTGGCAGCGGTGCCGTTCGTCTGCTCGTGGAGGTTTCCGACGATGGAACGGATTATCAACGTGTGACGGAGGTGTCGCTGTCACCACCACGGGGCATCGAATACCCGGGCATTGCCACCTTTGATGCCGTCTCTGGCCGAGCCTATCGGATCACGCCGACGAAGGCCTGCCGACTCGGTGAGGTGTGGCTTCACGGTGGCCCGCGGATCGATCGGTGGAACGCCAAAGGGAACTTTTCCTTCCAGATGCCCCGGCCGGCGGAGGTGCCGCCCGACCTCCCAGCCGATCAGGTGATCGATCCAGCCTGTGTGCGCGACATCTCAGCCCATCTCGACAGTTCCGGAACGCTCACCTGGGATGCACCGCCGGGCATCTGGACGATCCTCCGGTTCGGCCACACATCGACCGGCCAACGCAACATCTCGGCGCCGGCCGCCGGCCATGGGCTCGAGAGCGACAAAATGAGCCGCCGGGCCACCGACTTCCACTTCCAGCACACGATCGACGCCGTCCGCCACCGCCTCGGACCGCAGCCCAACGCCCTCGCCCAGGTGCTGATCGACAGCTACGAGGTGGAGATGCAGAACTGGACGGCCGACTTTCCAGCGGAGTTCGAAGCCCGCACCGGCTATTCGGCGATCCCCTTTCTGCCTGCCATGACCGGCCGGTTCGTCGGCAGCGCACTGGAGTCGGATAAGTTTCTCTATGACGTGCGCCGCGCCCAGGCCGACCTCGTCGCCGACGTCTACTACGGGCGGATGCGGGAACTCTGCCACGAGCGAGGTCTCACCTTCCTCGTCGAGCCGTATGGTCCCGGGCCGTTCGACGAAATGCAGGTCGCGGGCAGAGCCGACATCCCGACGACCGAGTTCTGGGCCCGTACGCCATGGGGCGACAACCGCGTGGTCGAGTCGGTGGCCTCGGCCGCCCACGTGTATGGACGATCGATCATCGCGGCCGAGTCGTTCACGGCTGAGGATCGCACCGGGAGGTGGCTCGAACATCCCTACGCCCTCAAGCCCGTCGGCGACCTGATGTTCGCCCTCGGGTTCAACCACGCTTTTTTCCATCGCTTCGTGCATCAGCCCAACACGCACGCCGCGCCCGGCATGACGATGGGGCCGTGGGGCATCCACTTCGACCGCACCAACACATGGTTTGGCCAGGCTCGCCCATGGATCGACTACCTCTCGCGCTGCCAGCATCTGCTGCGGCAGGGAGTGCCCGTCGCCGATGTGCTCGTGCTCGTGGGTGAACGCACTCCGGAGGTGGCCCAGGAGCGGCGGCCGACCATGCCCCCCGGCTACCGCTACGACCTCGTCAACGCGGAGGTGCTGCATCGCCGCGTGTCGATCGACGACGGCCGCATCGTACTGCCTGAAGGAACGGCCTACCGGGTGCTCATGATTCCCGACGATGTCACCGGGATGACCTGCTCGTTGCTTTCTCGGCTCCGCGAACTCGTAACGGCCGGCATGACGATCGTCGGCCCGCCGCCCCGCGTGCCGTTGTCGCGGCGCGTCGACCCCGGCACCGAAGGATTTGAGGACCTGGTGTCAGCGATCTGGGGGACCGACGCCTCCTCCCCGTCTGGGCACGCCCTCGGGGCGGGTCGTGTCTATTCTGGCCGGCCGATCGCCGACGTGCTCGTCCGTATGGGCGTGACGGAAGACTTCCGGTGCTCCGCCCTGCGAGCCGATGCGGCCGTGGCGTGGACGCATCGGCGAATCGCCGGTGATGACGTCTATTTTGTGGCCAACCGTCGCCGGCGTGAGGATCGTATCGTCTGCGAGTTTCGCACGGCCGGCCATGCCCCCGAGATCTGGCGGCCCGACTCGGGACTGATCGACAGGCCTGCCGTTTTTGCCGACGACGGACGGGTCACGCTGCCGATGACGATGGACCCTGCCGAGTCGGTCTTCGTGGTCTTTCGCCGTCCAGGCGTCGGCCGGCCACGTCATACACTCAGCAGGAATGGCCATCCTCTGCTGACAGCCTCGCCTTTTGAACATCCGTCCCCTCCGACGGATCGCGTCGGTTCCTTCACCATCAGCACCTGGATCAAGCCCGACACCGACATCCGCGAGATGCCTCCGGAGGGCACGACGGGGAGCGTGCCGTGGCGCGGAAAAAACTACGTGCTGCCTGCCGTTGATGGCGAGAACTGGCACGGCCCTGGGCACGTGGGCCTGGGAATCGCCGCCGGACGCAACGGCGTCTACGTCATGGAGCGCGGCGCCCACGAGTCGCCGGCCGTGCTCGTGGCGCAGACACCCATCACTGGATGGACCCATCTGGCGATCACTTACCACGAGGGCAAACCCTCGTTGTATCTGAACGGCCGCCTCGTGCACGGAGGTCTCGTGAGCGGCAAGATCGTTCACGCCACGACCGATGCCCCGCCGGGGCCCGGGGTCACCCACTACTTCGAAGGCGATCACACCGACCTTCGACTCGACGACGAGCCACTCGCCGTGACAACGGTCGCGGCGCTGGTGAAGGCCGGTCTTCCCGATCCTCCTCCACCGCTGGCTGCGGTGTGGCAGGACGACGTCGCCGCGGCGTCGGCGGTTGTGTGGGAGTCGGGAACCTACGCGTGCGATCGCGAGCCGGGCGTGACGGCCGAGGTGCCGGCGTCGATGACCGTCGGTGGGCCATGGCAGGTGTCGTTTCGCTCGTCAGCGGCCGTGCCGTCGCCGATCGCCCTCGATCGTCTGGAGTCTTTGTCGCGCCATGCCAACCCCGATGTTCGTCACTTTGCCGGCACCGCGACCTACTCCACCACCTTCCCCATGCCCTCGACGCCTCTCGCCAAGGGGCATCGAATCGTGCTCGATCTAGGACGCGTCGAGGTGATGGCCGACATCCGAGTCAATGGACGGCCGGTTGGCTTGCTGTGGAAGCCCCCTTTTCGGATCGACATCTCGTCGGCGGTCGTTCCTGGCGACAACACGGTCGAGGTCGACGTGACGACCCTCTGGCCCAATCGACTGATCGGTGACGAACAGTCCCCGCCGGAAAACGACTACGACGCCACGGGGGCCATCACCCGCCTTCCGGACTGGTACCGGGCGAGCCTGCCCAAGCCTCCCGGTTCCCGCAGCACCTTCTCAACGTGGCGATTTTTTTCGCCAGACGATCCGCTGCTGGAGTCCGGACTCCTTGGCCCGGTGCGGATCCGCCACGCCATCATCCTTCCGCTCGCCCCCTGAACGTGAACCACCCAGAGGTCCTGCGGTCGATCGTGCCACGTCCGTCACGAGTCGTTCACGTTCCGCCGAACGCGTCCAGCTCTTCCCATCGCGCAAATGCCGTTTCGAGTCTCGTCTGCAGCTGCTGGGCCTCGGCCGACGCTGCTGCGATGGCGGCGGCGGGCTGCTGATAAAACGCCGGTTCTGCCATCCGCGCATGGATCGCGGCGATCTCGGATTCCAGCCGTTCGATTTCGCCGGGGAGCTGCTCGAGCTCCCGCTTCATTTTGAATGAAAGCTTGGCGGGCGGCTGCCGGACGGCCTCCCCCTGCCGCGAGGTCTCTTGGGATCGCCGCTCGCCTGCCTCACGGTCGGCCCTGAGATCGCCTCGCTGCCGAACCCAGTCGGTATAGCCGCCGACATACTCCTTGATCCCGCCGGATTCGAACACGAGCGTGCTCGTCACGACATTGTCGAGAAACTCACGATCGTGGCTGACCACGAGCAGCGTGCCGGAATATTCCACCAGCCGCTCCTCGACGAGATCGAGGGTTTCGGCATCGAGATCGTTCGTCGGTTCGTCGAGCACGATCACGTTGGCCGGCCGGGCGAAGAGCTTGGCAAGGAGCAGGCGGTTGCGCTCGCCGCCCGAGAGCCGTCCGATCGGCGTTCGCGCGCGATCGGGGGTGAACAAAAAGTCGCGCAGGTAGCCGAGGACGTGCCGCGACTGCCCCCCAACGACAATCGTGTCATTTCCGTCGGCGATCGCAGACTCCGGCGTTTGATCATCGTCGAGCGAGGCCCGAAGCTGGTCGAAATAGGCGACCGCGAGATTCGTTCCGAGCCGCACTGCCCCTGCCGTCGGCTCCAGTTCCCCGAGCAACACCCGCAGCAGCGTGGTCTTGCCGGCGCCGTTCGGGCCGATGATGCCCACCTTGTCCCCCCGCATGATCGTCGTGCTGAGGCCCGAAAAGACCGCCGGCGCCGATCCGTGAGAAAAGGACACGTTCTCCATTCGGGCCACGAGGGCGCCGCTGCGCTCGGCCTCGTGGATGTGCAGCGAGGCAACGCCCTCACGCTCACGACGAGCCTTTCGCTCGACACGCATCGCCTTGAGGGCCCTCACCCGACCCTCGTTTCGTGTCCGCCTCGCCTTGATTCCCTGCCGGATCCATCGCTCCTCCTCGGCAAGTCGTTTGTCGAAGAGCGCCTGCTGCTTCTCCTCAGCGGCCAGCATTTGCTCCTTCCGGACGAGAAACGAGTCGTAGTCGCAGGCCCAGTCGAACAGCCGCCCTCGATCGATCTCGATGATTCGCGTGGCGACGCGCCTGAGGAACGCGCGGTCGTGGGTCACAAACACGAGCGTGGTCGGCCACGACACCAGGAGCCCCTCGAGCCATTCGATCGCCGCCAGGTCGAGGTGGTTGGTCGGCTCGTCGAGCAGCAAAAGGTCCGGCCGGGACGCGAGCGCCCTGGCCAGAAACGCCCGACGCTTGAGCCCCACCGACAGTTCACGAAGGAGCGTCTCACCGCCGCGTGGCAGCGTGTCGAGTTGGGCGGCCGCCACGAGTCGTTCCACGTCGCGTTCGCGTCGCCACTCCTCTGCGTCGTCGCCTCGCCATCCCGACCGAATCACATCGGCAATCGTTGGGTCGCCAGGAAAGTTGGCCGGGGGCTCCTGGGCGAGCATCGCCGCATGCGCGGCAGTTGCCAGCTGGCATCGCCCCGCATCGGGCTCGAGGTCGCCGCCAAGAATCCGCAGCATGGTGCTCTTTCCGGCACCGTTTCGTCCGAGGAGCGCCACCCGCTCGCCCGCCTCGATCACCGCGGACACACCCTCGAGCAACGCCGGACCGCGAAAGCCCATGGAAACGGTGTCGAGCGTGACGATCGGCATGGATGGGCTGCGGGGGGATCAGTCGCGGAACGTGGATCATCAAGCGTAACGGACCGCTCACCCGGCGCACATCCGAATGGTCTGCGGCATCGTCGGCATCGGGAGGTACGATACCGTCATTCCCACCACGCTCACCAGCACCCTGTCCATGTCCTCCGCAGACCCTCTTCGCGAACAGACGGCCCTCCTGGGGGCCCTGGTGAAGTGGTTGGCCCTGGCGATCCCCCTCGGCGGGATCGTCGGCTCTGCCGTCGCCCTCTTTCTGTGGTCGCTCGACTGGGCCACGGCAGCACGCCTCAGCCATCCATGGCTGCTCTGGATGCTGCCCGTGGCCGGGGCGGGTATTGGATGGCTCTATCGTTCCCTTGGCGAATCGGTCGAGGGAGGCAACAACCTCGTCGTCGAACAGATACACGACGATGGGGGCGCCATTCCGCTGAGGATTGCACCGCTCGTCCTCATCGGCACGGTCGCCACCCACCTCTGCGGCGGCTCGGCCGGGCGCGAGGGAACCGCCGTGCAGATGGGAGCGGGACTGGCCGCCGGATTGATCCGTTGGGCACCGTGGCTCGAACGCCGCGACATTCCGCTGGTGATCATGGCCGGGGTGGCCGCCGGCTTCGGAGGAGTGTTCGGCACCCCCGTGGCAGGCATGCTTTTCGCGCTCGAGGTTCCCACCATCGGTCGCATGCGATATGCGGCCATTGTGCCCTGCCTGGCCGCGGCCATTGCGGCCGACCGCACATGCACGGCATGGGGCATCCACCACACCCCCTACCCCACGATCACCCTCGAGTCGCCGACTCTCCCGCTTCTCATCCTCTGCGGCATGGGAGGTGTCGTGTTCGGACTTGCCAGCAGGGTGTTTGCCGAGTCCGTGCACGCAGCGCACTCGTTTTTCTCATGGCTTCTTCCGTCCACCGTGCTTCGGCCGGCGGTCGGGGGCTGCCTGATCCTCGCGCTGACCTGGCTGGTGGGCACCCGCGACTATCTGGGACTTGGGGTGGCGAGCCCTAACCCGTCCGACATCACGATTCTTTCGGCATTTTCGTCGGGTGGGGCCGATCGCTGGAGTTGGCTCGCGAAAATCCTCTTCACCGCCATCACGCTGGGGGCCGGATTCAAGGGGGGAGAGGTGACCCCACTTTTTTACGTGGGGGCCACGCTCGGCAATGCCCTCGCCCTCGCGATGGGCCTATCGACCGACCTCTTTGCCGCGTTGGGTTTCGTGGCCGTCTTTGCCGGAGCCGCCAACACCCCGCTGGCGTGCACCGTCATGGCGGTGGAACTCTTTGGTGGCGACATACTCGTTCCCGCCACCGTTGCATGCGTGACGGCCTACCTCGCAAGCGGACATTCCGGGATCTACCTCTCGCAACGAATCGAAACACCCAAAACCTCGCACACCCCATGGCATCCCGACGCCTCGCTGCGGTCGGTGCGGTCGACCGTCACCTCCTCGGCGTCGGCCATGGCCACCATCATGCCTCGGGGTAACGATTCATAATTCGCGATACCTGTTCGCGATCGTGCTGCAAGGCACTGACGCACTCCGGATCGAGCTGCCCCGCCGCGGCCATCGTCGTGAGCATGACAAACGCGTCTTCGAGCGGCCACGGCTGCTTGTAGTCGCGGCGGCTCGTGAGGGCGTCGAAGATGTCGGCCACGGTGGCGATCCGGGCCTCCAGCGGAATGTCGTGCCCACGCAGTCCGTGAGGGTAACCGCTACCGTCGAGAAACTCGTGATGACTGGCGACGATATTCCTGAGCACGTCGATGCCCGCGAGATGACCGAGCCGGAAATTCTCGATGAGCGTATCCACGATCTGCACCCCGAGGTCGACGTGTGTCTTCATGATTTCACGTTCTTCAAACGTCAAGACGGCAGGCTTGTGCAGGATCGAGTCGGGAATGCCGACCTTGCCGATGTCATGGAGACCCGCAAAGAGAAAAACCTGCTCGACATACTCGTCGGGCAGCGTGTGCGTGTGGGCAAGGTGCCGTGCGATAAGCCTCGCGTACCGTGCGATGCGGTCAAGATGTGCACCCGTTTCGATGTCCCGCAAGGCGGCGAAATCTTTTGCCACCCGGATCGACCCGACCAGTGCCCTGGCCGCCGTGAGTTCCTGGCTGAGCATCAACCTGGCCAGATTGACATAGACCTCGAGCCGCTCGATCACATCCTTGGTAAACGCTCCGGGACGGAGCGAATCCATGAAGAGAAACCCCTGAAACACCTCCTGGTCGAAGAGCGGCACGGTGTACGACGACCGAAACCCCGCCGCGCGAATGTGCGACGCATGGGCACTCGGGCCCGGGGCCTGAACTGGAATGTCGTCCAGCACGCGACGCGATCGCGTCTGGACCAGTTCCGACAGGCTCGGGCTCGAGGCGAGTGGATACTCGTATCCCCGCAGTGGCTTCCCCGCGATCGTTGAGTCCACAAACGTTCGCAGGGCATCCGTCTCGGGGTCGTAGATCACGCACGCCATCTGATCCACCTCGGGCACGGTCAGCACCAGCTGGCGATGCAGGCTGCCGATCCGATCGGTCAACGAATCTCCATCCTCGTCCAGCATCGGGACGAGCCGTGGCTTCGTGCCATGATCAGACGCTGCATCCATGTCGATTACGATGTCCCGCATGCCGCCGCAACCACTCGGTCACGGCCGTTGTGCTTGGCAGCATAAAGAGCCGAATCCGCGCGGTCCACCAGATCGGTCGGCCGTTCGCCCGCGGCAGGCACCACCGACGCCACCCCGACCGATACGGTGACCCTGTCATGTCCGTTCCGTTCGCCAGCGGGAAACGCGATCTCACGCACGGTGCGCACGATGGTGTCGGCCACAGTGTGGGCGCCGTGGAGGTCCGTTCCGGGAAGCACCGCGAGGAACTCCTCTCCTCCCCAACGCCCCATCACGTCCCCCGGACGCTCACACGCGCCCCGGATCGCCGCCGCGACGTTTCGAAGGCACGCATCCCCCTGGAGATGGCCGTGCACGTCGTTGAACGATTTGAAGTGGTCGACGTCGATCATGAGCACCGACAGCGGCTGACGCTCCCGCGCACATCGCGCCCATTCCGATTCGATCGCCTCATCAAGATGCCGACGGTTTGCCAGGCCTGTCAGGGTATCGGTGCCCGCCTGGGCCCTGAGGACACGCTTCGCGGAGACGTCCTGCGCATGTTTGGTGAGCGCGAGGTCAAGCGTCACCTTTAGGTCTCGGGCCCGAAAAGGCTTGATGAGATAGCCAAACGGCGACACGTCGAGCGCGCGGGCGAGCGTGGCCTCATCCGATTGAGCCGTCAGGAAAACGATCGCGGTGTCAAGAATGCCGTGTATGGCTCGCGCCGTCTCGACACCATCGTCGCCATCAGCGAGGCGGATATCCATGAGCACGAGTGATGGACGCTGCTGTCTGGCCGCAGCGATCGCATCGGCGCTCGTGTCGACAATGCCGCAGACATCGTAGCCGATGCGCGTGAGTTCGCACGACAGATCGAGCGCCGTGATTGCCTCGTCCTCGACGATCAGCACCCGGCGCGATGGCTCGCCTGCGTTCATGGTCACACACTCCAGCGAATCATGATGCCCTTTGTGGAATCATACGCACCGATGGCAAGCGTGCCGCGGATCTGCCGAACCAACGATCCAATCAACTCCATGCCGACCCCCTTCTCGGAGGAGTCGATCGATGACGGACCGGGGCCGTCATCTCCGACAAAAAGCTCGCAGGTGTCCCCGTGCTGCGTCAGTCGCACCGCCAAGACCCCGGCGTTCCTGCCGTGAAAACCGTGCTTGAGGGAGTTGAGAACCAGTTCCGAGGCGATGAGGGACAGGGGGACGGCCCGATCCACAGGCATCCGGATCACCGCGGCATCAACAGCGGGAGTGATATCACACCCCTCAGGCCTGTTCGACGACACCAAGAGCGACACCATCTCCCGGAGGTAGTCGGCAAAGTCGATGTCACCATAGCTGCCGGTGGAGTAGAGCTTCTCGTGAATCAGCGACATCGCCCGAATCCGCTCCCGACAGTCGAGGAATACCGCCCGCTCCGCAACGCCCCCGATCTTCGACGACTGAATGCTCAGCAGGCTGGATATGACCTGCATGTTGTTCTTGATGCGGTGATGAACCTCCTTCAAGAGTGTTTCCGACTCGAAAAGCCGACGCTGCTGATCCTCCATCTGCTTGCGATCACCGATGCTTCGAAGAAAGGCACAGATACCCGCGCCATCGTCGGATGGCACCCTCCACGCCACCAGCTCCGCCGGAAATGAATCGCCCTTCGTCAGGGTCACTTCCACCTCGCGGGGCTTCTCAGGAATCCAGCCACCCCCGCCGACCGAATCGACGATCGAGAAGTACTCGCCGTCGGGCAGACGCAGCTGCAGCACCTCGTCGATCGGGCGGCCGATCGCTTCCGTACGCGAACGACCGACCATGGCCTCGGCACGTTGATTCCATTCCCGCAGGATGCCATCCTGCCCCACCTCGATAAACATGTCGGCCGCTGTCGCGAGGATGAGCCGAAGGCGGTGTTCCTTGTCGGCCAGCGTGGCAGCCGACGCCCGCCGCTGCTCATCCAGTCGTGTCGCCTGGATGAGCGAGCCGGTCGATGTCAGGAGCGTGTCCAGCTGGGTGACGAAGTCGCGGTCGTATCCTCCCAGCCGGTTGGCGAGCCCTATCAGCCCCACGAGCTCACCACCGTAGTAGCAAGGCAACCCGACGAAGCTGTCCATCGGAGGATGGCCGTCTGGGAGGCCGCCACGGCGAGGGTCATGTGTCGGGTCGTTCGATATGACGGCAACGCCGGTAGTCATGGCCACGCCGAACAACGTGTGCAGGTTGCGAAACTCAAATCCGCGTTCCTTGTTCAAGTCATAAAGCGCCCGCGTCTCGGGGCTCCACGAGATGTCGGTGAGCGCCCGTGTGTGCAGAAACGGCAGGCCGAGCGGATCCCGCTTCACCTCGCCAACAAACCCATACTCACTTCCCGTAAACGCGAGCATTCGCGAGAGGAGTTTTTCAAACACGTCATCAGCGCTGCCGGCAGAGATAAACCGTTCCTGACACTCACGGACAATGTCGGCGATCTCGGCGAGGGATTTCTCTCGGGCGACCTGGCGGAAGTGCTCACTTTGATCGCGGGCCACCCCGAGGTATCCCACCGCGTCGCCTCGCTCATCACGCAGTGTCGACACCGTGAGCATCACCGGCAACCGCTCGCCATCCTTGCGGACATAGGTCCAGACCTCCGTATGAAATGGTTGGTCACGCAGCGGTCTGACAAACGTCGCGAAGCCCTCGATGGTTTCGCCATACTGCCTGCTGAGCTGATCACCACGCTCCTTCACTTCGACGGGATCATGAAACACAGCCGGCGAGCGATGCCCCACCATTTCCGACTCGCTGTAGCCGAGAAGCTGTTCTGCGGCCGGATTAAAAGCGGTGATCGTGCCGTCGAGCTCTGTGGCAATGATCGCCACGCCGGCGTGCGCCACGATGGCGCGATTGATCGCGGTTTCGGATCGCAGGGCCCTGACCTCGCTGAGATCGCGGGCGACGGCCACAAACCCGACCGGAGTGCCCTGATCATCTCGACGCACGGAGAATGTCAGATGCACAGGCACTCGGGAACCATCGCTTCGAATAAACGTCCATTCCTGCCGCGCAACCGACTCCCGCACCACGGGAAAGGTCAACGCCTCGAACCCGCTTACGTGGCGTCGCTGGCTCATGGAAGCCTGCTCGGTGGCCCGGGCCAACTCGGACCGGTCCACGAACGACTCAAACGTTGCATGCCCAACCACATCCGAGGCTGAAAACCCAAGAAGCCGCTCGGCCGCCGGATTGAAGCTGAGGACCGTTCCGTCGAGCGCCGCGGAAATGATGGCGTCGCCTGCAACGTCGATGATCCAGCGGCTGACCATCTCCTCCCGCCGAAGCCGCTTGTGCTCGCCATCATCGCGATGGCGCGACGCGGCGACAGCGACGTATCGCAGCATCTGGCGAGCGATCTCTTTCAAGCTCACGCGCTGCGCATTCGACAAAACGGCTTTTTCGGTGGAGACGAGCACGAGGCTGCCGATGGCCTCGCCACTCTCGACACGAAGCGGCAGGCCTGACAGAGCGCAGATCTTCGGCCCGTTCCCAGCGCTCCCGTTATCGCTGAAGATTTCATCATCTGGGTCGGTCATCTCCACCAGGTCGGGTGACGTCGCCACGTGCCGGCAAAATGGCACGGCCCGGGCAGCCAGGTTTCGATCGTGTCCAATCCCCGCAACGAACTGTTCGTGAGTGCCGTCCGTCACGTAGACGACAGCGCATCCCACGTGGCCGAGGAGCGCGGCCAGCGTGGCCATCTCCGCGAACTCCTCGTCATGCCCCTGGAGTGGCTGGAAACTGTTCGCAGTGACCGACGGCGACGAAGCATTCATGACATGGGTAATGGGGAAGGGTGACTGCGGATCTCAAGGCGTCTCATGTCCAGACGCCTCTGCACCGGCGTTCAGGCCTTCCTCCCAACGGCGGTAGGCGGAATCGAGAAGCGTCCATTTCACGGCTGGATCCACGTCCAGGAACGCCACGCCGAGCGCCCACCCCATGCTGTTCTTCGTGCGCTGAACCACCTCGCCGATGATCAGCCCGCTGGGACCACCTCCCGGCGCCGAGAAATGAATCTCCAACACGTCCCGAGGCTCACCCAGGGGGTCCTCCGTTTCAAGGCCACACCCCTGACGTGACACGTTGGTGATCATGGCCGAAACGGGCTCGGTCACCGTTTTGTGCAGTCGGTAGACGCACCTCATCCCGATCGGATACCGAATGCTGCGGCGTTCATCACCCAACATGGAACCGGTCTCCGTGGTGATCCGTGGCAGCCTGCCTCGCTGGCTCACTGCCCCTCCATCCTACCCCCGGTGGGGGCTCGAGGAAAAGGCAGCACGATCGATGCGTCGGTACTGCGGCGTTCGTTCTTCTTGATGGAACCGCCCCGCCTGAGGACATTCACCATGGGAACACCGTCTCCGTTCTTCGTCGGGATGCTCCACATCGATGCCGCCCTCCATCCGATCTGCCGCGCCTTTGATTGTGACTGCCGGGCTTTCACCTGCCTGGCAGACGATCTTGCAGTTTGGTCGCCTGATGCCCGGCGAGGTCAATCGTGCGACCGCGTCCTGGCATGGCGCCAGCGGCAAGGTGCTCAACGTCGCGATCACCCTCGGCCATCTCGGACACTCCTGTCGTGCGGTGACCCCACTCGGATCGGCGGCTGCCGCGGCTGCGGTGAACGAGTTTGAGGCCCTGGGCATCGACCTCGCGGTGGTACCGACGGCGGCGGCGACGCGATCCTGCACCACGCTCCTCGACCGCAGCACCGGAGCGACCACCGAAATCGTTGAAAATGCCGCTTCGCTCACTCCGTCCGAGCTTGACGCGTTTCTCACGGCCTATGTCGCCGCACTCGGCGGCGCCGCCGTCGTCGTGCTCTCCGGCTCGCTGCCCGAAGGAACGCCGCACACCTTCTATCACGATCTTCTCGCCCACACCCGGTGTCCCGCGATCATCGACGCCCGCGGTCCTGAGCTTCTGGCATCGCTGGGGCGGCGACCGCTTCTCGTCAAGCCCAACCGACACGAACTCGCACGCACTGTGGGCCATGCACTCGACAGCGACGCAGCCCTCCTCGAGGCCATGCAGGACCTCCAGCAGCGTGGTGCCGAGTGGGTCCTCGTCACGGATGGTGGTCGTCACGGCCATGTGGTCGGACCCGGTATCCGCTTCCGGATCACGCCGCTGACGGTGGCTCACGTGGAAAACCCGATCGGGTGCGGCGACAGTCTCGCGGCCGGTTTCGCGGCGGCCACTGCGGCGGGCTGCCCGCCCCGCGATGCGATTGTTCACGGATGGGCCTGTGCCGCCGCCAACTGCCTCACACTCCTGCCAGGACGCATCAACCCCCTCGACGTCACCCGGTTTGAAGACCTCGTCACGATGGAATCGATGGCCTGAGCCGAGGGCTCGTCCGCATCAACTACCTTCGGGCTTCGCCTTCGGCGGCGGCACCGGACTCAGGGGCAGCACGACCGACTCGACCGGGTCGGGTTGGCTCGGGTCGAACGGCTCATAATCCGCCGCGAGGCGGTCGCGAAGCCCCGGCACAAGGTCATGCACCCCGGTTGCCACGATGCGAGCCAGTTCATAGCCCCCGTAGTTGTCGAAGTGGCTATTGTCCGACAACGCCTCCGGGCGGCCATCGGGTGCGGTGCCGGCCGCATAAAACACGAAGGCCTTCTTCGAGCCCTCCGGGCCGAGCGCCGCATAGAGGGCGAGGCTCTTGGCATTCAGGTCGATCACCGGCACATCCTGCGTGCGTCCCACCTGCCGCACGGCCTCGGCGAAGTCGGCCAGCGTCGGCGTGGGTGTGTCGCCGTCGAACCGGCGGCGCTCCATCGACGTGACCAACACGACGTTGACCTTCAGCGCCCGTGCCTTCTCGATGTAGTCCTCGAGGTTTTTCGTGTACGACGTGAACGGCCCCGCCCCCTCCCGCTTGTCCTTCTGGTCGTTGTGGCCGAACTGAACGAAGAGGTAGTCCCCCGGTCTGGCCTTCTCCCAGATCTGGTCGAGGAGACCGTTGCCCCGGAAGGATCCGAGCGTGTCGCCCGATTGGGCGTTGTTCCACACCGCCACGCCCGGCTTGAAAAACCGCGGCAGCATCTGCCCCCAGCCAGTGAAGATCGCGCTGTCCTGATCCGTGACCGTGGAATCTCCCGCGATGAAGACAAGCACTGGATCCTTGGCGGGGGTAACCGTGACGCTGGCGACGCTGGGATCGGTGCCGTTGAACTCGAGCGTGAGCTTGCCATCCCAGTTCGCCTCCGGCTGCGATGGCTTACGCTTGATCCGCTTTCCCGATTCGAGCGTCGAACCCTTCACCGCCACCGTGAACGTATGGGACTCGAGCCGCCCAGCCGGCACCCTCACATCCTGGAGCATGAGCCGACGTCCCTCGGCCTTGACCGTCACCGCCGTCGGTGCGGCGGGGCTTCCCAGGATCACGGTGACGTCGTAGGCCCCTTCGGGCACGGACACCGACATCAGAAACGGCTTCGACGACGCAAGCCCGTCGGACTGATCGCCCTCTGCGGTGCCGTCGTGCCAGGCGGTCACCGCAGGATCACCCTCGAGCCCATATCCCGTTTCGGTCGAGAAGCGGGTCGTTGGCGTGAGGGCGACGGCTCCCGCCGCCACCGACGCATCGCCACAGTCGAGGTGCCATGACCGCACCTCCGCTCCCGGTGATGCAACACCCCACGCCCCCATGGCCAGCATCACCACCCACACACCAGCAGCCCGTTGCAGCATTACGATGAATCTCCTTCGGATGACGGTGATCGTACAAAGGATAGCTCGGTCCGTGGCACCTCGGCACAGGTCTTCCGGCTGATGGGCGACCGGCGACATCGACACGACCGACGAGTCCGAGTTCCTGCGGATCGTCACGGTCAACACGCTCGTGCCGCTGTTGCTGATCCAAGCGATGCTGCCGCACCTGCGAGCGGCGAGGGGCTCGAAGACGACGTTGCGAAACGAGACCTCGCTGCCATGATCGGTGAGCATGAGGCGGCCACGTGTGTTCGCGCCGAGTCCCTGGCGTCCATCGAACGTGCTCTCGGCCACGCGGGCGTTCCAATCGGCATCCCCGACCGTCCCCCGCAACGCGTGGTGTATAACCTCGACTGGCCGCAGACGGGTGCCCAACTCCATCGACGGGATCCCCCATGAAGACGACGTCGCTCGAATCCCTGCAGTTCGGTCTGACTCGACCTCGGCTGCCAGCAACGTGCGTCGCTTTCCTCACCCTCGCGGTATCGGCGTTCGCGGCGGAGACGCGGCGGGCCGACCGCTTCCGTGACCTGCCGAAGCTCGTCACCCCCGACGCCGCGGTGCGGCACGAAGACCGCGTCTATCGCGACACCCCGCAGGGAGAGCTCTCGCTCCACTTCTCGCTGCCCGGCAGTTGGAAGCCGACCGACCACAGGCCGACGATCGTCTTCTTCTTCGGCGGCGGCTGGAAGCAGGGCCACTACACGCAGTTCGTGCCGCAGGCCGACTATTTCGCGTCCCGCGGGATGGTGGCCGCCTGCGCCGACTACAGGATCGCGTCGATCCATCGCACGACGCCCGACACGTGCGTCGAGGACGCAAAGGCGGCCGTCCGCTGGCTCCGGGAGCATGCCGCCGAATGGGGCGTCGACCCAGACCGCATCGTCGCTGCCGGTGGCTCGGCGGGCGGGCACCTCGCCGCCTGCACGGCACTGGTGCCGGGATTCGAGCCTGCGAACTCGCCCGTCTCGTCGAAGCCGAACGCGCTGATGCTCTTCAACCCGGCGCTCAACATCGACGAACTCGTCCGCGACCGCACGACGGCTCCCGCGCTCGACACGGCGACGATCGAGGCGATCACCCCCAACAGGTTCGTGGCGGCCGGAACGCCGCCGGCTGTGATCTTCTTCGGCAGCGACGACCCGCTGCTGTTGGGGGCGGACCGCTACCTTGCCAAGGCAGTGCCGCTCGGCGTGAGGGCAGACCTCTGGGTGGCGGCCGGCCAGCCCCACGGCTTCTTCAACCGCGCGCCATGGATCCAGGTGACGGCAAGGCAGGCGGACGAGTTCCTCCGGTCACTGGGCTATCTCGAAGGCGAGCCGACGATCGCGGTTCCGGAGTCGGCGCCAACACTCGCCCGCCGCGCGGCCGCAGTCCGAGGAGCGACGCCGTGACAGCCCTCCATGGCGGCCGGCCGGCCGGCACTGCGCCGTGGCTCGCGGGGTCGCTGCACGGGCTTCGGCCAGCGCTTGTCGGTTTTCACCAAAACTCTCTACGCTTGCAGAGTCTACGATCTCACACGCCGCGTCCGTCGCCCGCTTTTCATGAGTGCGAGTTCGGGGTTCTCCGATGAAAGCACACCTGAATGTCAGGCCTGCCGTCCGCCACGATTGACGTCCACGCGTTGCAGGCGGATGACTCCGCTGCGCCCTGCCACTCTGGTGTCGCCAGGCCCAACCAAGGAGAGACGGCCTCACTCCCACGACCACAAATCGTCGTCTGGTTTCTCGCTTCAATCATTGTCGTCCACGTTCTTGCACTCACCGCTGTGCTTCCCTAAGTCTTCGTCTGGTGGGGTATCCCGCTCGTCCTCGTCGGCAACTTCATTTTCGGCTCGCTGGGCATCAATCTCGGCTACCACCGCATGCTGACCCATAAGGCCGCGGTGTTTCCCCGGATGCTCGAGCGGCTCTGGGTGCTGTGCGGGGTGTGCTGCCTGGAGGGGTCGCCCCTGTGGTGGACCTGCGTCCATCGCATCCACCATCAGCACAGCGACCATTCGGCCGACCCACACTCTCCACATGAGAGCTTCTTTTGGGGTCACATGCAGTGGATCTTCATCGCCGACCCACGGCAGCATTCGCTTGCAACCTACGCAAAGTACATTCCCGACTTGGTGAACGACCCGTTTCTGCGGTGGTTGCACAAGCGCCACACATGGGCCCTCGTCTACCTCGCTCATGCGGTCGCGCTGGCTGCTATCGGATTTGGCGTCGGCTGGTTGGTGACCAACACCCCGGCCGCGGCTGTGCAACTTGGCACGCAGTTCTTCGTGTGGTCGGTGCTGGTCCGTACGGTCTACGTGTGGCACATCACGTGGCTGGTCAACTCGGCAGGGCACCGCTGGGGCTACCGCAACTACGACACCGCCGACCGCAGCCGGAATAATGTCATCGTGGCCCTGCTCACCAACGGCGAAGGCTGGCACAACAACCATCACGCAGCGCCGCGAGTCTGCTCGCAGGGCCACCGCTGGTGGGAGATCGACCTCACCTACACTGCGGTTCGTGCCCTTGAACTCATGGGGCTCGCCTGGGACGTCGTCCCCGTGGCGTCGGTGCGGCAGTCCGCTACACGACGGCCCGAACACCAGGTCGTGAACGAAGCAACGCGCTCGTGCCCCAACTGATCCCGAGCGACACTCCAAACACGACCAGTGCCTTCGCGATTGCCGGCATCGACGAGCCGAGAAGCGCGTATTGCGACCAGACGACAAACGGGTAGTGCACGAGGTAAATCCCGTAAGCGTTGTCGCTCAGGCTCTCGGCCCACGCCCGCCTCCCGTGCACGAAACGAAGGAACAGCGCCAGGACGGCCATGCTCATCGTGGCACTGGAGAGCACCGTTGTGGATCCAACGAGCCACCAGCCGGCGGGCCGCGACCACGGCACGGTCGGATCGATTTTGACGCTCGCCAGGGTGACGACAAGCAAGAGACCGGCGAAGATCGCTGCCATCAGCCAGATGGACCACCGGCGTGAGAGCGGTCCAGGGTGCCGGAGAAAGGTCGTCTCCAGGCCTCGGGCGCCGACGGCGACGCCTGCGAAAAAGTAGACCGCGTAGAACAACGGTCGACTGGCTTGAACCATGACGACCGGGTGCCACTTCAGCCAGGTATAGGGCCCAAACAGCGCCATCATCGGCATCAACCCCAGGGCCGAGAGGGTGACGAGAGCGAAGAAAAACGCTCCGGGCTGCGTCGCGAACACCTCGGGCACATTGCTGCGGGATGGCCCCACAGCGGTGAACGCCAGCGCTGCGAGCAGATTCAAAGCAAGCAACATCGAGAGAAACCACGCAGGCCCGCTGATCCATGACCAGCCACACCAATACGAGAGCATGTCGTCCTCGGCTCCGGTCTGGAGAAAAGATGGGTAATACGCGAGTGGCATGATCACAACGAGTGCGAGCACATACGGAATGCCGAGCCTTCTCCAGCGGTCTTTGAGGAACGACGCGGCCCCTTTCTTGGCGAGGCTCCTCCACACAAAGAGCCCGGAGATGAAGAACATCAGCGCCATGAAAAAGCTGTTGAGGAGCATCGGGATCAGATCGAACGCTGCACTCTTCTGCGGGTCGATGATGGGTGCCGTGGACTCTATGTAGTTCGTCGGCATGAAGCGGCCCCATGTCGGGTACGCGAGGATCGCGTGCAAGAACACCACCCAGACGATGATCGCGGCCCTGAGGTAATCAAACACGCAACTGCGGTTGCCGGCTGGCTCTGGGGCCATTGGTTGGTGTGACATGACGATGTCCCGCGAAAAGGACGAGGTGGTTCGTTGGGCTGATCCGTGTTTCCGATCACCGAAGACGGGGCCGCAGATCGATGGCGCCGAGACTGGGAAAACTGAAAAATTCTGCGGGTTTCACACCATGCCGCCCAGCGGCGCGCTCCAGGTAGTCCAGTTGCTCGTCTGTGGGATCGCCGACCACACACGACTCTGGATGTTGCTCGGCTGCAGAGAGAATGATCTCCGCCAAGCACGTGAAGTTCACTTCGGGATCAAGGTGCTCCTCGGCGAACAGCCCCATGTCAAAAGGGCAGTGAAGCCCTGGAATACGCGTCAAGCACTTGACGATTCTCAGGTCTGGGCGCGTGGTGAGCACCGAGATGTCGACGTTTTCAGGTTGGGCATCATCGAGGATGACCGTGCCTTCCCCAAAATCGTCGGCCTGCAAGATGCCGCCGACGGCGTTTGTCACGCAGACGACGATCGCCGCCTCCTTGATCTCTTCCTTCACGGTCGTCAGCCGATGCACTGCCGGATTCCAGCCTGGAATCTCAGGGATCTTGCTCATTTGCTGCGGCAGGTCGACCGCCAGAACGTTGCGGCGCGGTGACCGACGAAACATGCAGCGCAGCGCCGCACGCCCAGTCGAGCCCGCAGCTCCCATCACGGCCACGACACCCTCCGGGCCGATTTCCTTTTCGATATCCTCGACCATCTGAGCGATCGTGACGGCCGTAAAGCCATGCCCCGTGGTGATCGCCAGGTGCGGCCTGGCCTGCTTCAATAGCCTGCCTTGCCTTGAGATCGACGGAATCAAGGCCCCCAGGCTCACAAAGCCCGCGTGGCGATGCTCGGCGTAGTCAAGCACATCGATCAGCGCATCCCTGGCACTCGACAGCTGTTCCAGCATCTCGTGCGGGGCATGCGGAATCGTCACCAACTCGCCACGCAGCAGGCGACCATCAACCGGCACTTCAATCGGGCCCAGAATCGAGCAGGTAGGTTGGACGCGCGCGATGCGATCGGCGGTCAGGCCCCGCATCAGCGGGAACGGACGCCGCCTGTCCGTGACCGCACGCGGATGGATCACATGCACAAAGTCGAGCGGGCCATCGTAGGCCGGCCGAAGTGATTCAAGCGTGGTTGCCAACGCGTGTCGCTTCCAACCGCTCGAGAGAACCCGTGGCTTTGGCGATTCGACGACCGCTCGCGTGCCGCGGTATCGCCGGTTCCAGAAGGTGGTCGTCGCTCGATCGATTTCCCAGGTCTTGCTATGCAGCACTTCCGTGTCGAAGGTGGTCGCGAGGGCAGTGGCGATCGAGACGGCCAAACCCCGTTGGGCAGAGCCAACGTCGCCGCTATCCCCCGCAGGCCGCTTCAGGGCCAGCGTGACGTAGGTGGCGGCGTTGTTCTCGGTAAGTTCGCCACCAGCTTCATACTCCGGCACAACAGCGTCGAGCGGGTGTGAAATGATGACCTCATGGCCATCCCAGCTGGCCACCGTGCATTCGACGAACTCGTCTCGCGCAAACTCAAAATCCGCCCCCACCAGCGGCCGCACTGCGACTGCCAGCGCGTTCAGGTCAACGGCGCTGGCGAGATGGAGGAAATCCATCACGCAGTACGTGCCGCCTTCGACAGCGTCATGCTTCATGGTGTTGCCGGCTACCCCGAGGTGTGATCAAGACAGGCCCCTATTCCTTGCCCAACGCCTCATAGGCGAGTCGAAAGGCCTTCGCTTCGATCAGTTTCTCGAAGTATTTGACCATTTCGACTTTATTGGCCGGCCGTTCGTCGATGATGGTGCCAAGGATGGCAAACCCCATCTCATCAGCGGTGCCCTCACCGAGGAAAACCGTCCGTTCCGGGCCGGGCGGACGGCGTGGATTGCCCGCCGAGTTGTCAAACACCACCTCTGCGTGGAGCCGTCCCCCCTTCTTCATCGGGTACGGAACTTTGGGCAGATAGCGGTGCTGCCAGTTGAAATCCCAGTCCGTGAGTTCCAGTAAAAGCTCACGCTCCGAGGACTCGGGCGGCTGGTACCAGATCCGGAATTCCTTTCCCAAGGCGTGCATGTGAGGGGCCATCACCCACAGCTGACAGTCTTGCGTGATCTCTCTCGATCCTGTGGTTTTGAAGTTTGCGTCACCTTTCGGGATCAAACGGAAATCCGTATCGAGCATGAATCCATGGGAGAACAGCTGCGGCGGTTCCTGCCTCAGCCAGAGTCCCACCCGGCTGGATTCATCAATCTCGGGCTTCCCTGTTCGGACGTAGTGAATCTGCATCGCGATGGCCGCATCCGAGGGGACAACCCGGCCGACACCCGGCGGGAAATCAAGCGCTCCGACCCCGGGCACCCAACCCATGAGCTGGCCCCCCGCGTTGTCAGGATTCCGCACCGCCTGTGTCGGATCAGGCACAAACCCCAGTCCCATTCCCGAGTTGTAGCCCGGGCCGTAGTCCTCGTCGCCGTCACCCTTTGGCAGCGGATTCCCCAGCCGCTGCTGTGCGGCGAGCAAGAGACCAGTCCCGTCGTAAAAGATCATGCCGTGGTGCATGGCCCGCCGGTTGCCGGGAATGAACGCGATACGCTCCACATACAGTTCCTCCACGTTGTTGACCGGCAACACGACGGTGCGGTAGAGATCCTCCCCCTGGGCGGCGAGATGAAACGTTCCTGGCATCGTCAGGATGAGGTCGGGTGGCCTCGTACCTTGCCACGCATCTTGGTTGTCGAAGACCAGTGGCGGTGGGGCGTCCGCCGGATCTCCTCGTGGGCAGCCTTCGTCCACCCAACGGCCAAGACGCTCGATCTCCTCTGGCTTCAACGCCAGGTCGTTTTCAAGCGGAATCCCACCGGTCACGGGCCAGGGGGGCATCAGTCGCTCCGCAGTGAAGCTCTTGATGTCGGCCGCCCACTGAACCGCTTGGTCGAACGTGACGAGTGAGAAGGGGGCGACGTCTCCCGGATGGTGACACCGCTGGCAGTGCTGCTGCAGGAGTCGCTCGATGTCGCGATGAAACTCGACGCTCCCGTGTTCGACCACAGGCTTGGCGATGAGTTCAAGCGGGCAGCCGACCGGCGTGGTCTCCTTGATGGCCACGTCCTGGCCGGCCACCACGGCGGCGATCGCATCGGCAAGATCCTCGGCGTCGGCCCTGGGCTGACGCACGAGCCGGCTCGTGTAGAGGTTGTTGACCAGGCCCGAGTATCGCAGCACCCGGCTGCGATCGATCACAAACACCTGTGGTGTGGTTGTCGCCCGAAAGTGGGCCGCGGCCACTTTGTCTGGATCGAAAAGCACCCGGCAGGTGATCTGCGACTCTGCGGCGAGCCGATCGACCTCGGCGGCGTCGGTCGCGTCGCAGACCACCGCGACGAAGGTCACGCCTTCGGTGCCAAAGCGATCCACGAGGGCGTTGATCGCGGGGAGGGCGTTATTCGAGACCGGACAGTTGAAATTGAGAAACGCGACGACCGTTGCCCGGCCACCTTTTGCGGATGCCAACGACCATGGCTTGCCCGCCGTGTCGTGGAGGTCGATCGGCGGGACGACCCGTCCGATGCGACTCCACGAAATGGCCGCCGTCTCTGCGTCAGATGCCGGCTCGTCACACCGGGCGGAGGGCACGATCGAGAGCGACACAAAAACCGCGGCAACGAACGCGGTGCCCAAGGCCCTTTCCAAACCGTTGCGGCGTGGGCACACACTCCCACACCGCCACCATGTGGCAGAACGCAAGGAGTGTTCCATCGGCGGGGCCTACTCAGCCACCTCCATGTGATACACAAACTTGAATGCACGACCGAGCGGCCCAATTCCCTGCGTGATTGAGTCGATCCGCATCACGCTCAGCGTGAGGGGATCAAAGAGCATCCTCGTGGTTTTGCCCACCGTCTCGGAGTTCGGGATGAGCGGATTTTTCTTCGGGTCGCGCTTCGAACTGATCACCCAGCAGTTGGTTCCGTTGAAGATCTCCGATCCGATCACCTCGAGGTGATGCGATCCCGGCAGCGTGCTCGTGACCGGTTCGGAGAGCCACGTGGTTCCGATCTTCAAGGTTCCTGGGAAGATGTAGTGCTCAGTTTCGTGGTTGAATTCCTGAGGCTTTCCATCAACCTGGATCGCATCGAGCACGAGCCCGCGGTCTTCGTCTTGATGAAACAGCTCATACCGCACGGAGTCCTCGTACTCCTTCTTGAAGCTGCTGCGGCCAACGAAACTCGGCTTTCCCTCCTCGGCGTCGGTGTGGATGGCATGCGTCTCGATCTTAAAGGCATGCTCGAACTCGGCTTCCTCGCGGGGGACGATGGACCACGTCTGCGTGAGCCTGTCATTCCCCACGAGCTCGCCTTCGACGAAGTAAAGCACATAGCCCGCGTACTTTACGGGCTCGTGGTCGTGCACGAGGCCAATCTGATTCGAGGGCTGTCCCAAAGCGCTCGCCTCCACCGCAGCAACCTGTTCTGCAGCGATCAGAGATCCCAAAGCCATGACCGCGGTGATCGACGCATGCCAGTGAATAGACGCCATGCTGAAATCCCTTGGGAAGGTGTGTCATCAACCCACGACCGTCACGGCCACCGCAGTCAATGATCTCGTCGCAGCGTATCTGATATAGAGTGGAAAAAACTGCCCCAGCACGAATCAGCCGTCTGATGCACGAAACGACTGATGCGCGTGGCTAACCCCTCCCCGTTTCTTGATCCATCCGGCATGCACAGGTTTTTTGACCGTGGCATCACCACGACCAGGTCGGCTTTCAGGATGCAGAAAGCTGGAGACGGAGGGGCAGATCACGTTCGCGTTGCGGATGGCCGACTCTGACAGCCTGGTCACTACGGGTACGTGCGTGACCTGACCTCGTGCAGATGCCTCCAGTCTCTGGTCACCTCCAACTGAACCCCTAAAATGGACTTTCACCTCCCGTCAATCATCCATGCCCAACGCACCATCAGCCGCTTTCGACGGGTGCGATGCCTGGATCACCACGACCACCAGCCCGGCACGTACCCATCAGCGAATAGCCCGGACCCGCTCGCGACTAACCGATCGGTAGACGGTTGCGGGCGTGCGGCAGACCGGACGATTGTTTCATTCGGAAACGCGGCCGTGTCGCTGAAGTGTGACCGACTGCTCGTTCACCGCGCGGGCGGTCGCTATGCTTAGCGGGAATGGGTTCTCACCCCTCACTCGATGAAATGCGTCGGCCGGTTGCGACCGCGCTGAATGTCACAAAAGGTGGATCAGTCTCATGGTTCGTTCACGCTGTGCCGTAGCCTCGCTTCTTGTCGTCGCATCGACATGCCTCCTCCCGGCCACGCTCGTGCATGCGCAGGCGGTCTCCGTCGACCACCTCTTGACGCGTGACGTCAGCGCGATCAGTTCGTCGCCTGCTGGGGTGAATGGGTCTCGGTGGATTACCCGCGGTGATCCGGACGCGGCGGTGCTGAACGACAACACGATCCAATGGCTCTTCAATGCTGCACCGATCATATGGCGCGACGACCCGAAGTACGCGATGTTCCAATACGACGAGTTCACGTCGTTCGATGCCACGCGTCGCAACCTGTATCTTTCCACCTTCTCCGGATCAAACACGCGACTCGGCATCCAGCACGCCACCTTCTCCAACGTCACGTTCAAGCCGCAGACCGTTACGCTCGAAACACTGGGAACCCTCGACGACACCGACAGGGCCACCTCGTGGACCTTGGACAACTCCCGAATCGAAGGAAACACCGCGACGCCGGTCTTCTACGGTGACCAACTCGCGCTGACGACGATCGGCGCACAGCAATCGGAACTCTACGGCTTCTGGCCGGGATTCATGAATGCCCAAACGGCGATGGTTGTCAGCAATCCGGGTGGGTTGCTGATGTCGCGAATGGGCGAAATCGGTTCCGGACCTGACGCCTACTACCTCACGAAGTCGGGCAATACCTACGACGTCGACGGGACGACTCTTGCCATTCGGCACTCCTACCTGCGATTGATGAGCGGCAGGAATCCGACGGTGACGAGCGGGACCGTGACCGAAGGATTTGTTGTCCGCAACGGCGCAACGCTCAGCCTCTCCGGGGCCGACAGCTCCGACTCCTACACGCGCGTGGAGATTGGACCGATGTCGGGGCTCGCAATCGACAACTCAAGTCTGTCACTGGCCGATAACGCCCAACTCAGTTTTCTCGGGACGACCGCCAGATTCCTGCTGACCAACGCGACAGTCACCATGGGCGACTACGGGACCCAGACGGCGGTGACCGGCAACGTCGATGCCGTCTTCAGCGGCTCAAACGCCATCAACACGTCGACTTCGAATCCCAACTATGGCTTCTCGACGGGGATCGTCCTTTCAGACTCAAACGCCGTGCTCACCATCAACGGGCGCGGCATCGTCGTCGGGCACGGGGATCAAGTGGGTGACGGCCTTCCGATGAACGGGGGCTCGATCAACGTGACTGGATCGTCCGCGTTGCAGCTCGTTGATGTCATCGATGTGCAGACAGCAGGAAGCCTTACCATCGCCGACCCTCTGTCGCGTTTTTTATTTCCGTCGAAAACGCACCTCGGGATTCCGTCGACCCTGTATCTGCGGGATACCGGCGGCGACCCCTTGCGTGTCACCAACAACGGAACGATGGCGATCGAGGGCACGCTCGTGGCCAGCGGCACGATCGCAGGTTCGGGCGTCCTCCAGATGAACGGCATGCTGAAACTCGAACCAGGCGAGAGTCAGTTCACCGTGGCCGGCAATCTCTGGCTCCAAACGAGCGCCACGTCGCAGTTCGTGGTCGACCCAACGGCTCTCACATCACAGCACCTCGCCGTTGCTGGGCTGACCCTCGGCGAGGTTGTCGGTCCGATCGTGCTCGGTTTACCAAAGCTGTCGCTGTCGCTTGCCAACGACGCGGTGGTGCCGGAGGGCACAAAGTTTCTGCTGATCGACTACGCCACCCGAACCGACTCGAACTACATCTTTGATGGACTCCCCGACGGATCGATTTTTCAGAGCGGCTTGAACCTCTACCAGATCCTCTACGCCGACCCGGCCTACAGTTCGACCGCCGTCACCCTCACGGTCGTTCCCGAGCCGTCGGCGACGGTGGCCCTTGCGGCCGCGACCGCGATGAGCATCCTTGCTCGACGAGGTCGTCGTGCCACCACCCCGACCAGTGACGGAAACGGCTGAGCTCTAGATGAGACGTCGCGCTCGACCATCCTCCTGGCAGAACTGCCTGGGTGCCTGTGGGTTCGAGCGGCTGGAAACGCGGCGCATGCTCACTGCGGTGGCCCTCGCTCGACCCTGACGATCTCCTCATCGTCGATGGTGAAAACTCGCCCCTGAACTCGCTCCGTGTGGCCGTGGGCGACCCCGCCGCGCCTCGCGATGCCTCCACCGCAGCCACGCCGGCGGTCGGCACGCGGGTGATGGAGTATCTCGACCGGGGCGTCGTCGCCACCCGCAAGAGCGGTTCCACCGTGGTGGTGACCTGGCGGTCGCTCGCGCTCGACCCGGCCGCGATGACGTTCAATGTCTACCGCTCCGTCAATGGAGCCGCCGCAACAAAGCTCACCGCCGCGCCGCTCTCAGGCGGTACCAACTATTCCGACGCCACCGCCTCGAACGCCAGCGCCGCCTACACCTACTTCGTGAAGCCGGTGGTCGGCGGCGTTGAGCAGGCCGCGAGCCTCCCCTACACCGTCCCCGCCAACGCAACGCAGAATCCCTACTACAGCATCCCCATCCGGCCGATGCCCGCCTACCACATCAAGCATCTGACGGTGGCCGACCTCAATGGCGATGGACGGTTCGACTTCATCGTCGGCCGCCTTCCGAACACCGTGGTCAACGAGGTGGCAACGGAGCCGACGCTCGTGGAGGCCTATCTCCACGATGGAACCTTCCTCTGGTCGGTGAATCTCGGCACGGGGAGCTACGACCTCGACAACATCGAGCCTGGGCCCACCGCCATCGACGTCGGGAACTGGGACGGCATCGCCGCCGCCGATTTCGATCTCGACGGCCGGGCCGAGGTCATGCTGCGCACGGCGCACGGCGTGACCTTTGGCGACGGCCGCATGCTCTCCTATCCCGACAACACCGACGTGCAGTTTCTCTCCGCCCTCGATGGCATGACCGGTGCGGAGCGGGCCAGGATCAGGATTCCCGACGACTACCTCGCCGACGGCCCGGTCGGTGGCATGTTTGCCATCGGCTGGCTCGACGGCGTGCATCCGAGCCTCATCGCCAAGTTCAAAAACCGCGTCGGCAGCGGCAGCTTCAACGAGATGATCGTGGCCTTCGACTTCGATGGGGCCCTCCACCAGCGGTGGAAATGGAACCGACCCGGTGAGGGAGGCTTTGGCGACGGCCACAACATCCACATCGTCGACGTCGACCAGGATGGCCGCGACGAGGTGTGCGAGATCGGCTTCGTTCTCAATAGCGACGGCACCGTTCGATATTCGCTGGCGGCCCAGGGCATCGGCCACGGCGACCGGTTTGCGTTTGGCGACTTCGACCCCGCCCGCCCGGGGCTGGAGGCGTATGGCATCCAGCAGAACCAGGCCGATTTCCTCCTCGAATACCTCTACGACGCCTCCACCGGAGAGATCCTTTACGCGGTGTACGGCACGACGCTCGAGGATGTCGGCCGAGGCGACGTGGGGGACATCGATCCAAACAGCCCCGGGATGGAGTTTTGGTCGTTCCACGGCCTCCACACCACCTATGGCGGCACCGTCACGACGATCGCCGACACCCAGCCCTGGCCCCACGTGCAGATCCAGTGGGATGGCGACCTCCTCAGCGAGCGGGTGAGCACCGACCACGCCGTCATCGACCAGTGGGTTCCAGCCACCTTGACCACGGGTCGGGTGGCCACGCTCTACAACATGGCCCCGCAGGCCACCACCTCCGGCGGCTCCCCCATCTATTTCGGTGACATCGTCGGCGACTGGCGTGAGGAGGTTCTGTACGAAACCAACACCCGCGACGGCCTCGTGATCTTCACGACCAACACCACGACCACGAATCGCATCTACACACTCGCCGAAAACCCCCTCTACCGCAACGACATGACGACCAAGGGGTATCTCCAGTCGCGGCACACCGACTACTTTCTGGGCGAGGGGATGGCGACGCCCCCTACGCCGAATATCCGTGTGCTCACGTTCGGCGCCGATGCCCCTCCCACGATCGCAACCCCGGCCGCTGCCGCCGCCACCACGATTCCCGGCACGTCCACGGCGGTGAGCGTGCTGGGGGCCGACGACGGCGGTGAAGCCAATCTCACCTACACCTGGGCCTGGGCCGGCCCCGCCACCGTCACGTTCACCGCCAATGGAACGAACGCCGCCAAGAACGCCACGGCCACGTTTTCAGCCGCGGGCGACTATCAACTCCTTGTCACGGTTCGCGACGCCGCCGGCAAGACGGTGACGAGCCAGGTGGATGTCACCGTCACCCGCACGGCCGGAATCGCCGTCGCGCCGGGCAGCGTCACGCTCCAGGCCGGCGGCACCGTGCAGTTTTCCGCCACGGTGGTCGATCAGTTTGGCTTCGCCATGCCGCCTCAGCCGACGTTCCTGTGGGCCGTGAGCGCGGGGGGCGGCTCCATCAACTCGGGCGGCTTCTACCGAGCCCCTTCGACGGGCGGCTCCTTTGCGGTGCGGGCGATCGCCAACGGCATGACCGGCACCGCCACGGTGACGGTGCCCTATCCCGTGGTGGAAATCACCGTGCCCAACGGCTCCACCCAGACCGATGCCACGACCCGCACCGGCGGCATCCAGCTTTCCAAAAAGGGGGCGGGCTCACTCGTGCTCAACCGGGCCAATACCTATGTCGGAGGCACGGTGGTCGATGGTGGCGAAGTGATCGTCAGAAGCGCCACCGCCCTGGGCACCGGCAGCCTCGCCGTGCGTGCCGGGAGCCGCGTGACGCTTGACGTCGGGGCGGGCGAGGTGTCGGTCGCAGCGATCGCGAGCGACGGGCTCATCGATCTCGGCGACGGCCGCCTGCGGTTCGGGGGCGGCGCCACCGAGGACACGATCGTCGCGCAGATCATCGCGGGCCTCGGCGACGGCACCTGGAACGGCACCAGCGGATTCACCTCGGCAGCGGCCCGCTCGGCCGTGGTGGCTGGGGTTTCCCGCGGTCTCGGCTGGCTTTCGAGCGACGACGGCTCGACCACCGTCGCCTTCGCCGCCCCGGGCGACACGAACCTCGACGGTCTCATCGACATCATCGACGTGGCCAATATCCTGGCCGGTGGCATGTACGACTCCGGTCTCGGCGGCAGCTGGTCGGCGGGCGAATTCAACTACGACGGCGTCGTCGATATCCTCGACATGGCCGCCTTCCTCGGGACGGAGCTCTACGACACGGGGAGCTATAAAAAAGGGGACTCGGCGCTTTTCGTCAACGTCGTCGCACGCTGATAGATTCTCCCCGTCCGCCGCGAACCCCCGCGGCGGCGCTTCGGGAGCATTGCGATGCCGGCCGCCGACCGCTACGAGAAAACACCCTACCGTCGCTGCGGCCGTTCCGGCCTGCAGTTGCCCGCCTTGTCGCTGGGCCTCTGGCACAACTTCGGCGCCGAGAACGACGCCGCCATGGCCCGCACGATGGTGCTCCATGCATTTGATCAGGGCATCACGCACTTCGACCTGGCCAACAACTACGGCCCGCCGCCAGGGAGCGCGGAGACGACGTTTGGCCGTATTCTGAGAGATGACCTGTCGATTCACCGCGATGAGCTGATCATCTCGACGAAGGCCGGCTACGACATGTGGCCTGGCCCCTATGGCAACTGGGGTTCACGAAAATACCTCCTCGCCAGCCTCGACCAGAGTCTGTCCCGCATGGGGATCGACACCGTCGACATCTTCTACAGTCATCGGTTCGATCCCGAAACGCCGCTCGAAGAGACGATGGGAGCGCTGGCCCATGCGGTGAAGTCGGGCAAGGCGATCTATGCGGGCATCTCCAACTACGACGCCACCGCCACACGCCGCGCAAGTGAACTGTTGCGTGCGATGGGTGTGCCGGTTCTCATCCACCAGCCGGTGTTCAATCTCTTCAACCGTTGGGTGGAGGACGGTCTCGATCAGGTGCTCACCAGCGAAGGCATCGGCTGCATCCCCTTTTCGCCACTCGCCCAGGGCCTGCTGGCAGGCCGCTACCTCGACGGCGTGGCGGCCGACTCCCGCGCCGGGCGAGACAGGCGTTTCCTGCGACCGGAACACATCACGGACGAGAAGCGGCGACGCATCGCAGCCCTCGCCGAGATCGCGGCCGCACGGGGGCAGACCCTCGCGCAGCTGTCGATCGCCTGGCTGCTGGCCAAGCCCTTCGTCACCACCGTCCTCATCGGCGCCAGCCGCCCATCCCAGATTGACGACAACCTCGGTGCGACGAGAGCCATGACGTTTTCCGCCGAGGAACTCGCCGCCATCGACCGGGCCTGCCTGCTCGAAGGCTGATCCTCAGCCGGGCATGTCGCCCAGAAAGAGCGGCATCGCCTTCTGCACCGACCGCGCCACCCCCCAGGCCAGCGGAACGATCACGACGAGCCAGACCCACAACGTCTTCATTCAGACCTCCTGGCCATGCCCTCGATCAACCCCCTCGATGGCCATCGCATGCCGTGCCGCCACCGGCCGCACGAGCAGATTCGCCACGAAGCCGACGGCCAAAAGGCCGCCCATCAGGAAAAACGTCCCATTGTAAGCCTCGGCCTTGGGCACCCCGGCAGCCACACGGCGATCGTAGAGCCCGTTGATGAGCGTGGGCCCCACGACCGCCGCCATGCTCCAGGCAGTGATCAGGCGGCCGTGAATGGCGCCGATCTGCTCGGTGCCAAACAGGTCGCGCAGGTAGGCCGGAATCGTGGCGAAGCCGCCGCCATACATGCTGATCACGATGGCGGTGCAGGCCACGAACGCACCGCGGCTCTGCGCCTGCTGGAGCGCGGGAAGGCATGCAAACAACGCGATGCCGAGCAGGAAATAGATCGCATAGACGGCCTTGCGGCCGATCACGTCGGAGATCGACGACCAGACGAATCGCCCCGCCATGTTGGCGATGCTGAGCAGGCCCGTGAAGCCGGCGCCGATGGTGCCGCTCACGCCGAACATGTCCTGACACATGTCGGCCGCCCGCCCGAGCACGCCGATGCCGGCGCTGACATTCATGCAGAGCACGATCCACAGCAGCCAGAACTGCGGCGTCTTCCACGCGGTGTCGACGGACACACTCCCGACGGGACGTGCATCGGAAAGCCCTCCGCCCAAGGCTGCGTCGCCATATGGCCGCCATCCGGCGGGCGGCACGCGAACGATCCAGGCCCCGAAGAGCATGAAGCAGGTGTAGATGGCCGCCATCGCGATCAACGCCGCCGCCGCGCCGGTGTGGGGGGCATGCGCGAAGCGGCCCATGAGTTCCTGGGCCAGCGGCGATCCCACGAGCGCCCCACCGCCAAACCCCATGATCGCCATGCCGGTGGCCATGCCGGGGCGATCGGGAAACCATTTCACGAGCGTCGACACGGGGGCGATGTAGCCCAGGCCGAGCCCGATGCCTCCGATGACACCGTAGCCGACCAACACGAGCCATGGCGCCTTGACGATGACGCCCACCGCCGTGACAAGCAGGCCGCCGCAGAAGCAGGCCCACGACGCCAGGATCGAGAGCCGCGGACCACTCCGTTCCACCCACTTTCCAAATACGGCGGCCGACAGCCCCAGCATCACCAGGGCAAGCATGTAGGCCGTGTTCACCCGCGAGACCGACACGCCCAGTTCGATGCTCAGCGGCTTGTTGAAGACACTGAAGGCATACACCTGACCGATGCACATGTGCACGGCCACCGCGGCTGGCGGAACGAGCCAGCGGTTGAACCCTGGCGGTGCCACGGTGGCCAGTCGCGAGAGATAATCCATGGGGTCCCCTGAGGCCAGTCCCGGCGACACGCCGCGCCCGATTGTCGCGGGTACCGCCCCTCCACGCAACGTGGCGTTCCTCCTCGTGGGGTGCACCGATTGGATTTGCGGCCGTCGCGAAGCGACGATTCACCGTTGCCCTTGGAATCGCGCCCGCCCCCCTGGTGTGTTGCCTCATGGTCACTCGATCGTTCGCCTGGATCACCGCCCTCCTCGTCACGGTCGGGATGGCAGCCGCGGAGCCGCCGTCGACGGTGGCGGTTCCCACGCCGCTCGAACCGTGGCGTGGATGGGTGCTGCACGGCCTGACCGATCTCGGCAGCCCGTCGCCCTACGATGATGCCGCCTGCAGAATCCGAGCCTGGCCATCAGCACTCGACCTCACCGTGACCCCGACCGGCGCGACCTGGCGGCTCAGGGTTCGAACCTTTGCAGCGGGATGGCTGCCCCTCCCTGGCGGCGGCCACCTCTGGCCGATCGACGTGACGCTCGACAACGCTGCGGTGGCGGTCGTGGAGCACGATGGCGTGCCGTCGATCGAACTGACATCCGGGGAGCATGCCGTCTCCGGTCGCTTCATCTGGCCGGCGATGCCGGAACAGATCGCGGTGCCGGCCACCATCGGCATCGTGGCCCTCACGCTCGACGGCGAGCCGGTTGCCATTCCGGATCGTGCGGCCACCGGCGCGGTGTGGCTGCGGCGGAGCCGTGCCGCCGCCGAGGAAGCGGATCTCGTCACGCTCCAGGTTCACCGCGTGCTTGAAGACGGTCTTCCGCTCTGGCTTCGCACCGAGGTTGAACTCACCGTGTCCGGCAAGAGCCGCGAGGAGGAGTTTGGATCGGTGCTGCCGGGCGGCTGGCTGCTCTCGTATGTCGATAGCCCGATTCCAGTGGCGGTGGATGCCACAGGACGGCTGCGGGCGCAGGTGCGGGCAGGCACCTGGCGAATCCGTCTCGATGCCTTCCGCACCGCAGACACACGGGAGATCGCCTACGCCGCCGACACGCCACCGGCGGCGGCAGAGGAACTCGTGGCCCTCAAGGCCTGGCCGCAGTTTCGGGCCACCGAGTTCGAGAACGCCGCTCCGGTCGATGTGCAGTTCACCACGCTTCCGGAGGCGTGGCGTAACCTTCCCATCTTCCGCTGGGACACCCGCGAGCCGCTGCGATGGACCGTGAAGGCCAGCGGCGGCGGTCTCACCCGACCCGACCGGTTTCAAATGTCGCGTCGACTCTGGCTCGATGACGATGGTGGTGGGCTGACCTGTGAGGACACGATCACCGGCGAATGCCGCGCCCTGTCGCGCATCGACGCCGCGGAGGGACATCACCTCGAGGTCGTTCGAATCAACGGGGAGCGACAGCTCATCACCCGCAATCCCCGCACGTCGGCCGAAGGCGTGGAGATTCGTCTTCCCACCCCGACGGTGCAGTCGATCGGCCGCATGGAGCGGCTGCCGCGCCTTCCGGCCACCGGATGGCAATCAGCCGCCGATGCGCTCCAACTCGATCTCTCGCTCCCGCCAGGCTGGCGGATGCTGGCCCTCTTTGGCGCCGATGGCGTCGACGGCGACTGGCTCACGGCCTGGACCCTCCTCGACCTCTTCCTGCTGCTCGTCTTTTCGATGGGTGTGTTCCGCATGCGGGGCCTCGCCGCCGGGCTGCTCGCCTTCATCGCGTTCGGACTCGCCTACCACGAGGCACTCTCACCCCGCTTCACATGGCTCTTCCTTCTCGCGCCCACGGCGCTCCTCGGGGCGGTGCGGGCGCCGCGGCTCGCCTGGTGGCTGCGGGCCTGGTGGATGTTCGCGCTCGCGCTGCTGCTGCTGCACCTCGTGCCGTTCGTGGCGGGTGAACTGCAGGCTGCGATTTTCCCACAGCTCGACCCGACGGGCATGCACTATCGCCAGCGCGACCTCATGGAGATCTTCACGGGCCCACGCATGCGTGACGCCAATCGACGACTTGGAGACGTCGCCGACCTTGAGGCCGCGCGTGCCCCGGCCGCGAGCTCGTCCTTGGGCTACACCGTCAACGGCCGTGCCACCATGAAACAGCACGCCATGGAAAGCCGTGCGGGCGAGCTGACCTCGAATCTCAAGCTCGCGCCCGGCACCCAAACCCAAACCGGCATCGCAAAGCCCGCGTGGTCGGGCAACCACGTCGTCTGCACGTGGGACGGTCCCGTCAGCCCCGGCCAGATGATCCGCATGGTGCTCATGCCCGCGTGGCTCCACCGCGTCGTGGCGGTCGTGCGGGTGGCCCTTCTCGCTGGGCTGCTCGGGGCGGTGCTTCGCGGGCGGCGGATCACGATACCAAGGGGCGTGGCATCCTCCGCGGCGACGCTGCTCGTCATCCTTGGCGGGCTGATCACGACCGCACCCGCCGTGGCCGACGACCTTCCAGACGCAAAACTGCTCGACCAGCTTCGCGAGCGGCTCACCGCCCCCGACGACGCCTTTCCTCACGCCGCCGAGATTCCCGCGGCGTCGCTCGTCCTCGATGGTCGCCGGATTGAACTCGACGCCACGATCCATGCCGCGGCCGACTGCGCCGTGCCCGTTCCCGGAAAGCTGCCGTCGTGGTCGCCCGTGTCGGTTGCCCTTGACGGAACACCGGCCGCCGTCTGCCGTCGCGACGATGGCTTTCTCTGGGTGTGGGTGCCGGCCGGTGTGCATCGCCTCACCGCCGCCGGCATGATTCCCGAAGCACCGGAGTGGGTATGGACCCATCAGCTCACCCCCCGGAGGCTCGCGGTGAAGGCCGGCGACTGGACGGTTACCGGCCTCCGTGCCGATGGCACACCGGAAAAGCAGCTCTTCTTCGTGCGCACCAAGCAGGCAGCCGAGGGGGCGGTGGCCTACGACCAGAAAAACGTGCGGAGCGTCGTTCAGGTCGATCGCGTCCTCGAGATTGGCCTCGTATGGAAGGTGCACACGACCGTTCGACGGCTCGTGATGCCCGGTCGGGCCATCACGCTTCGTGTGCCCCTCCTGCCCGGCGAGCGGGTGCTCTCCGGCCGCGGCGACGACACCGGCGACACGATCGAGGTGACGCTCTCCTCCACAGCCGATGCCATGCACTGGGAGAGCGAGCTGCCGATCGCGGCTGCCGTTCAGCTCGACTCGAAGGCGGGCTCGCAGTGGGTGGAGCGGTGGTCGCTCGTCACCTCACCGGTGTGGAACGTCACCAGCGACGGCCTCGCTCCGGTCTACGAACCCGATGCCGACACGCTCAAACCGGTGTGGTATCCGTGGCCGGGCGAGTCGGTGACGCTCACCATCGAGCGACCGGAAGCCGTGGATGGCCGGACGCTCACGGTGAAATCGGCGAGGCGTGCCGTTGATCTCGGAAGCCGACGCCGCACCGGCTCGCTGACCCTGCTGGTGGAATCGAGCCTCGGCGGCGATTTTTCGATCGGCCTGCCCGAGCAGTCGGTGATCCGTGAGGTCAAGGTCGATGACCGATCGCTGCCGGTGAGGAGATCGGGCGGAGAGGTGCTCGTGGGCCTCCAGCCGGGTTCCCAGTCGGTGGCGATCGACTGGTCGACCGACATGCCGCTGGCATCGCGGGCCGCGATCGAGCCGCTCACCCTACCCGTCGAGGTGGCAAACCTCACCACCACCATGTCGGTTCCCGAATCGCGATGGATTCTCTGGGCTCACGGCCCGCTCCGTGGTCCGGCCGTGCGATTCTGGGCCGTGCTCGCGCTCGCGGTGGTGCTTGCCGTGGCGCTGGGTCGCGTTCCGGCATCGCCCCTTTCGACCCGTGAATGGCTCTTTCTGATGGTGGGCCTCACGCAGGTCTCGTTCCTGGCCGGCGGCATCGTGGTGGGCTGGCTGTTTTGCATGGCCTGGCGTGGACGCCGCGATCCGCGATCGATGGGATGGTTTTCCTTCGACCTGCTTCAGCTCTTTCTCGTCGGCCTTACGGTCGCCGCGATGATCGTGCTGGTGGTCGTCGTCAGCCGGGGGCTCCTGGGCCAGCCGGTGATGTTCGTCGCCGGCAACGGCTCCTACGCCAACGAGCTCGCCTGGTTTGAACCCAACGCGGGGGCGTCGCCCGCCAGCCCGTGGGTATTCACGGTGTCGCTCTGGTATTACCGTCTGCTCATGCTCCTTTGGGGCCTCTGGCTTGCCAATGCCGTGATCCGCTGGCTGATCACCGGCTGGGGGCACCTGACGGCGGGCGGTGGCTGGCGATGGTGGCGTGATCGCCGGCTCGCGTCAGGGTCCTCGCCGCCTCCCCTTTCCGTCTAAGGCCTTCCGCAGACATGACGCTGCACGCCGTGCCGGAAGCCCAGTGGCAGTGACGGGGCGGCCGTTTTTCGAGAATTCACGCCTCCGCAGGCCTCCCCACACGCGAGCCGCCGGGATCCCCCCTTCCGCGACTGCCCTTCCCCGCACCGGGATGAAAGCCTACCGTGGCGCTGGCGCAGCCTTTTCGCCGTGGTTCAGTCAACACCCGAGGCACGGTACGATGTGGCTTGCTCTTTCAATCGCCGGCTGGTTTGTGGCCATGGTCGTGTTGATGTCGATCATCGAACACCAGGTTCATGCCCGCCTCATGCACAAGGCGCCTCGGAACTTTTTGCTCCGTCGCAGCACCACCCGGAGGAAGATCTTCACGAGCCATGCGGTGAAGCATCACCGTCAATACCAGTCCCATTTCCATGACGAACCGGTGCCGCCCGGCGAGGACCGCGGCATCCGTCTCAACCTGGCCGAGGGATTGCTCCAGGCGATCCCGGTGAGTGGCGCCCTGTGGTTCGTCTCCATCATCGCGGCTGCGATGTTTCCGCTCGTCGTCTGCCTCCACCACGTCATTTGGAACCAGATTCATCTCGAGATGCACAAGCCCGAGGGACGGTTTTTCTCCCAGTGGGCCGCCTACCGCTATGTGGCTCGACACCACTTCCTTCATCACCGGCATCCCACGAAGAACTTCAACGTGGCGTTTCCCGTGGGCGACTGGCTCTTCCAGACGGTCGCGGTCGCCACGCCCGAAGATCGCCAGGCGATGGAGAGCGAAGGAATCGCCTGACGCGACATGACCACCCGCCGCATCCCCGCTGCGACACGACGACTGCTCGCCGTGCTGGTGGTCGCGCTTCTCGTTGCCGCACGGGCTGATGCTGGTGTCGATTTCGCGCACGAGGTGGTGCCAATCTTCCGGAGGCGATGCGGCGAGTGCCACACGGGCGACGGCCGACAGGGTGGCTTCTCCCTCAACACCCGTGAGAGCCTCGTGGCGGGAGGCGATTCCGGCCAGCCTGGAATCGTGCCGGGCGATGCCACTGCCAGCGAGCTCATCGCACGGATCACGAGCGACGATCCCGATCTCCGGATGCCGAGCGACGGCGAGCCGCTCTCGCGCGAGGAGATCGCCGTGCTTTTGACGTGGATCGCAGAGGGGGCGGCGTGGGAGCCCGGATTTGCGTTCAAGGGCACGGCCTGGGAGCCGCCCCTCGTGCTTCGGGAGGTTGAGCTGCCCCCGGCGCGTGACGGCCGCACCAACCCGATCGACCGGGTCGTCGACGCCTGGATGGAGAAGCACGGCGTCGAGCGTCCGCCGCGGTGCGACGACCGCACCTTCATCCGCCGAGTGAGCCTCGATCTCGTCGGCCTCCTCCCCTCCCCTGAACGGGTCGAGGCCTTCGTCGCAGACCGGGCCCCCGACAAACGGGCTCGCCTCGTGCGGGACCTGCTCGACGACGACGTCGCCTACGCCGATCACTGGCTCACGTTCTGGAACGATCTCCTCCGCAACGACTACACGGGCACCGGCTATATCACCGGAGGACGCCGCCAGATCACCACCTGGCTGCATCGCGCCCTGGCCGACAACACGCCGTTCGACCGGTTTGTCCGTGAGCTCGTGTCACCCGATGAATCGTCACGCGGCTTCATCGACGGCATCGTCTGGAGAGGCACCGTGAATGCCAGCCAGACCGTGCCGATCCAGTTTGCCCAGAACGTTGGCCAGACCTTTCTCGGCATCAACCTGAAGTGCGCGAGCTGCCATGACAGCTTCGTCGACCGCTGGACGCTCCAGCAGACCTACGATCTCGCCGCGATCGTGTCGAATGAGACCCTGGAGCTTTCCCGCTGCGACAAGGCCACCGGAACGATGGCGACGCCCGCCTGGATCTTCCCGGACCTCGGCCAGGTCGACGCCACCAAGCCTCCGGCCGAGCGGCTTGCCCAGCTCGCCGCCCTCATGACGAAGCCCGACAACGGCTGGCTTTCACGAACCCTCGCCAACCGACTCTGGCATCGGCTGATGGGTCGCGGCATCGTCCATCCTGTCGACAGCCTGCGCACGCAACCGTGGAGCGAGGAACTGCTCGACCTGCTCGCCGGCGACCTGGTCGCCCACGGCTGGGACGTGCGACACCTCCTGGAAACGATCGCCACATCGGAGGCCTACGGCGCGGTGACACCCCCGGTTGCGGAAACCCTGACCTCGACGGCGTTCGTGTTCCGTGGCCCGCTCCCCCGACGCATGACCGCCGAGCAGTTCATCGATGCCCTCTGGACGCTTGCCGGCACGGCCCCGACAAAGCCCGACGCCACGGTGGTTCGGTTCGACGCCCCCGAGGCGTCCGGCGAGTCCCGCCCGAACGCAGCGTGGATCTGGAACAATGCCGACGCGGAGTCGCCCCCAAAGGAGTCGCTCACGTTTCGAACCACGTTCCATCTGCCGCACCCGGCGGCCCACGCCGCCGTGGTGCTCGCCGCCGACAACTCCGCCACGCTCTTCCTGAACGGCAGGAAGCTGCTCGTCGCAGACGAGTGGGAGCATCCGGTGTCGGCCGTGGCCACGGCCGATCTCCGGGAGGGGGGCAACACCGTGATCGTCACCGCGGCCAACGGGGCCACCGGCGGCCCCGCCGCCCTTCGCGTGGAAATCCGCTGCCGCCTGACGGATGGCACGATGCGGTCGATCGCCACCGATGGCTCCTGGGAGTGGACCGCGGCGCGACCAAACGCCAAGGGGGTATTCCCCAAGGAGAAGCAACCGCACGACTGGGCGCCGGCCTCCATGGCCGCGAACCAATCGATCTGGGCGGCAAGCGACGATCGCTTCGCGGCCGAGGTGCTCGCGGCCACGGCACCGGCGTCGCTCCCGATGGTGCGTGCCAGCCTCGTGAAGGCCACGCCGCTCATGGCCGCCCTGGGACGGCCCAATCGCGAACAGGTGGTCACAAGCCGTCCGACCGACCTCACGACGCTTGAGGCGATCCTCCTGGCCAATGACCAATCCCTCGCCGACCAGGTGGCCCTCGGTGGAAGCCGAATCCTGGGCGACCACGCCGGCGATCCCGACGGGATCATCCGGTCGATCACCGCCACGGCCCTTTGTCGGCCACCCACCCCCGAGGAAGTGTCGATTGCCCGGGAACTCCTCGGGCCCGACCCAACCGCCGAATCGGTCGCCGATCTCCTCTGGAGCGTGATCATGCTGCCCGAGTTCCAGCTCGTGCAATAATGCCCACGGAGCATCACCCATGAAGACCCGCCGCGCGTTTCTCGAATGCCTCGCGACCGCCGCCGCCGCGACGCTTGCGCTGCCGGAGCCACGTGCCCGAGGCACGGAATCGGGCCACTCGATCGCCCACCCCGCGCCGCGGGCCGATGCGATGATCGTGCTCTGGATGGCCGGCGGCATGGCAGCTCCCGACACCTTCGACCCGAAGCGTTACAGGCCGTTCGAGCCCGGCCTCGCCGTCGCCGACGTCATCAGCACCTTTCCGGCCATTCCCACCGCGATCGATGGCGTGCAGATCTGCGAGGGACTGCCCGAGATCGCGAAGGTGCTCGATCGAGCCACTCTCATCCGGTCGCATGTGCAGCCGGATCTCGGCAGCATCCTCCACTCGCGGCATCAGTATCACTGGCACACCGGATACGTGCCGCCGCAGACGGTGGCCTGCCCGCACCTCGGCGCATGGATGGCCCGCGTGCTTGGCCCCCGAAACCCGGTGATGCCCGCGTTTGTGAACATCGGCCAACGGCTCGAGGGCATCGGTGAGAGCGAGGAGATCAAGGCCTTCACGACCGCCGGGTTCTTCGGCAGTGCGTTTGGACCGATGAACCTTCCCTATCCGGAGCAGGCGGCGCTTGCCGTCCAGCCGCCCGGCGGCATGTCGGCCAAGCGGTTTGCGGATCGGTACGCGGCGATGCGGAGGCTGGCCTCGGCGGCACCGGCCCGTGAGCGTCTCAGCGACCATCACCAGGCGTCGATGCTCCAGAGCATCGACAACGCGCATCGGCTGCTGAACGCCAGGGAGCGCGAGGCGTTTGACATCACGCTCGAGCCCAAGGAGGTGCAGGAACGGTATGACACCGGTCGCTTTGGCCGTGGCTGCCTGCTCGCGCGACGGCTCGTCGAACAGGGTGCCCGCTACGTCGAGGTGACGACGGAATACGTGCCCTTCGTCCACTGGGACACCCACGAAAACGGCCACGAGCGGGTGGCGTCGCTCCACGCCGAGATCGATCGTCCGATCGCGGCGCTCATCCGCGATCTCGAGGAACGGGGCCTGCTCGATCGCACGCTCGTGGTGATCGCCAGCGAGTTCAGCCGCGACATGATCGTCGAGGGTCAGCCAGGCTCCGACGCCAAGGATCAGGCGAGTTCACCCAAGGACTTTCTGCAGGTGCCGGCGCACTACGGCCAGCATCGCCATTTCACGGGGGGATCGACGGTGGTGCTCTTTGGCGGGGGCATGAAGCGGGGCATGGTCTACGGCAAAACGGCCGACGAGCGGCCGTGCATGGCGATTGAGAACCCCGTGACGATTCCCGATCTCCACGCCACGCTCTTCACGGCCATGGGAATGAGCCCGAAGACGGCATTCGACATCGAGGGGCGGCCGTTCTATGCCACCCTCGATGGCACCGGCCGGCCCGTGAGCGATCTCTTCGCCTGACGGTCGCGCCTCCCGTGAGTTGCGTCGTGGCCCGTGGCGACGTAGAGTCGATGGGTCGGTTTGAGACGACGCGAGCCGTTGCACGGTGGGCCTGAGACGGTCGACCTTCCGACCCCCGCCCCCCTTCCCTCCGCAGGCTCCCGGCCCATGGCCCCCGATCCCTCCGACGGCCGTGTGCCGTTTTCATCGCTCGCGCTCTCCGACGACACCCTGCGGGCCATCGCGGCCCTGGGGTACGACACGGCGACGCCCATCCAGGCCGCCACCATTCCGACGATCATGGCGGGCCGCGACGTCATCGGGCAGTCGGAGACCGGCTCCGGTAAGACGGCCGCCTTCTGCATCCCGGCCGTTGAGCGGGTCGACTCGACGAAGGGCGCCACGCAGGTGCTGATCCTCGTTCCCACCCGTGAACTCGCCACGCAGGTCGCCGGCGAGGTTCGCAAGCTCGCGGGGAAGGCGAGCCGCATCCGAGCGTTCGCCGTGTATGGCGGCGCGGCCTACGAACCGCAGTTTGCCGAGCTCCGTCGGGGGGTGCACATCCTCGTCGGCACTCCCGGCCGCCTCGTCGACCACCTCATGCGGGGCACGCTCGACCTTGCCACCGTGGGGCTGGTCGTGCTCGACGAAGCCGATCGAATGCTCGACATGGGGTTCCGAGACGACATCGAGCGGATCCTCGCCGCCGCGCCACCGGAGCGACAGACGGTCTTCTTCTCCGCCACCCTCTCTCCCGAAATCCGTGGCCTCGTTGCCCAGCACTCCCGTGACGCCGAGTCGATCACAGCCGGTCGCGCTTCGGCGGGGGGCCCGTCGGCCGTGGAGCAGATCGCCTACGAAGTGCCACACCGCGCCAAGCTCGAGGCTCTCACCCGCCTGCTCGAGTTTCATGCGATGCCGAGCGGCGTGATCTTCTGCAACACGCAGCAGATGGTGGAGGAGCTCGCCGACGCCCTCGCGGCCCGCGGATGCCCGTCGGAGCGGCTCCACGGCGGCATGGCGCAGGCTCAGCGCACCCGGGTGATGGATGCCTTCAAACGCGGTGCCTTCCCGTTCCTCGTGGCCACCGACGTGGCGGCCCGGGGCATCGATGTCGACGACCTCGGCCTCGTCGTGAACTACGACATGCCCTACGACGCCGAAGACTACGTGCATCGCATCGGCCGCACCGGGCGGGCCGGCCGCAAGGGCCTGGCGATCACGCTCGTCTCCGGGGGCGCGGCCCGCAAGCTCCAGTTCATCGAACGAGCCCTGAAACACCGCCTGCGACGAGCGGCGGTGCCAACCGCCGCAGCGGTCGAGGCGAAGCGGGCCGAGCGGCTCCTCGACGGCCTCCGCGCCGCCCTGGCCGACGGCGGCTTCCGGGCGCAGCTGCCGATCATCGACCGTCTCGTCGGCGAAGGGCATCCGCCGGCCATCGTGGCGGCGGCGATCCTCCACCACTTTGCACCGGCGGCCCCGCCGCCGAGCCCGGCCGACGAGGCTGCGTTTGCCCCGCCGCCGCATGCCCGTCGCGGCGGCCCGGGCGACGGCCCAAGGCGACCTCCGCACAAGGGCGGGTATCGCCCAGCGGGCCGCGCCGGCAAGGCTGCTCGTCCGGCGCACGGCGCCCGTCCGGGCACGCCGCATGGCCGTCCCGCGCCAGGCCCCCGCGGCAAGGGGAAGAAGTTCCGGGGCAAACACGGCCCCGCCTCGTGAACGCACGGCGATCCCTGATCGTGGTGACCACCATCGGTGATGCAGTGCGGTAAGATGCCGCCCGCCTTCCCCGTCCACCACCTCAGGAGACGACGATGTCGCCGTCCGCCGGCCGCCGATCCAGCCGTTCATCCCTGCCCGAATGGCAGGCTGTTGCCGACCATGCCCGGGCGACGAGCCACCTGACGCTCCGCGACCTTTTTGCGTCCGATCCCACCCGGGCCCAGCGGCTGGCCTTCGAGGCCTGCGGGCTTTTCGTGGATCACTCGAAGCAGCGGGTCACCGAGGGCACGTTTCCGCTGCTCGTGCGGCTGGCCGAGGCGTGCGGGCTTCGAGATCGGATCGACGCGATGTTCGCCGGGCACCGCATCAACACCACCGAAAACCGCGCCGTTCTGCACGTGGCGCTTCGCGCGCCGCGGAGCGAGCACGTGCTCGTTGACGGCGAGGACGTCGTGCCTGGGGTGCACGAGGTGCTCGCTCGGATGGCGGCCTTCTGCGATCGCGTGCGAGGAGGGGAGTGGCTTGGCCACACCGGCAAACGGATCCGCGCGATCGTCAACATCGGCATCGGCGGATCCGATCTCGGTCCGGTGATGGCCTTCACCGCGCTTCGGCACTATGCCGATCGCGGCCTCACCTTCCGGTTCGTGTCGAACGTCGACGGCACCGACTTCGCCGAAGCCGTGCGCGACCTCGACCCCGCGGAAACGCTCTTCGTCGTCTCCTCCAAGACCTTCACCACCCAGGAGACGCTGGCCAACGCCCGGTCGGCCCGGGCCTGGACGCTGGCCGCGCTCCGTGACGAGGCGGCCATCGCCCGTCACTTCGTCGCCGTGTCGACCAATGCCGCGGAGGTGGCCGCCTTCGGGATCGACACCGACGCGATGTTTGGCTTCTGGGACTGGGTCGGCGGCCGCTATTCGATGGATTCGGCGATCGGCCTTTCCACCATGCTCGCCATCGGCCCCGAGCGGTTTCGCGAGCTACTCGATGGGTTCCATGCCATGGACGTGCATTTCCGCACGGCCGACTTCGCGCAAAACCTTCCGGTGCTTCACGGGCTGCTCGCCGTGTGGAACAGCACGTTTCTCGGTGCCGCCACCATCGCGGTGCTGCCCTACGACCAATACCTCGCCCGGTTTCCCGCCTACCTCCAGCAGCTCACGATGGAGAGCAATGGAAAGCGGGTCACCCTCGATGGCACCGTGATCGACGATTATGAAACCTGCCCGATCTACTGGGGTGAGCCGGGCACCAACGGCCAGCATTCCTTCTACCAGCTCATCCATCAGGGCACGCGAATCATTCCCTGCGACTTCCTCGGATTCGTGCGGTCGCTCAACCCGCTCGGCCGTCATCACGACCTGTTGATGGCCAACTGCTTCGCCCAGGCCGAGGCGCTCGCCTTCGGCAAGACGGCCGACGAGGTGAGGGCCGACGGCGCGGCCGAGTCGCTCGTCTCGCACAAGACGTTTCCCGGCAATCGCCCAAGCTCCACGATCCTCGCCGAGGTGCTCACGCCCCGGCTCCTGGGAAGCCTCGTGGCCCTCTACGAGCATGCCGTGTTCGTGCAGGGGGCGATCTGGGACGTCAATCCGTTTGACCAATGGGGCGTGGAACTCGGCAAGGTGCTCGCGAATCGGATCGTGCCGGAGCTGGAGGGCACCGACGAGCCATCGCTCGGGCATCACGACCCCTCGACCGCGTCTCTGATCCGTCGCTACCGCCACGGACGACGGTGAGGCGTGTCACGCGGCGGCCCGTCGCCGCGCTGCAGAAAAGGGCACCACCCTGACAGCCTTCCGCTCGACGATTTTCAGGGACAGTGACACTCCGTGGAACTTCCTCCCGTTGAGAGACCGCCGTCACGCGAGGCGGCGGCCCTCGTCGTCGGCGGCAAAGAGATGCATCGCCCCCGCACGAACGCCGAGGGGGAGGCGGTCGCCCGGGGCGACACCCCGGTTGCCCGGCACCCGCACGATGGACGTCGCCCCGCCGATCGACACGTGCGCGAGCGTCTCGTGCCCCATCTGCTCGGCCACGGTGACCTCCGCCGTTGCAAACGCCGCCGCATCCTCATCGCCGCCCCCCACGACGAAATCCTCCGGACGGATGCCGAGCACGGCGTCGCCCGACGGCACCGTCGCCGCCACCCCATCGAGCGGAACCCGGGCCGCGCCCCCCGCCGCCACGAACCCGCCGTCGCGGATCGTGCCGTGGAAGAAGTTCATCGTCGGGCTGCCGATAAACGCCGCCACGAAGCGGTTGGCGGGCCGACGATAGATCGCCAGGGGGGCGTCGATCTGCTGGATCACGCCGTGGTTCATCAGCACGATCCGATCGCCGAGTGTCATCGCCTCCACCTGGTCGTGCGTCACGTAGATCACGGTGGTGCCGAGACGGCGGTGCAGCAGGGCAAGCTCCGCCCGCATCTGCACCCGGAGCTTGGCATCGAGGTTTGAGAGCGGCTCGTCGAAGAGAAAGACGGCCGGCTCACGCACGATCGCCCGTCCCAGCGCCACCCTTTGCCGCTGCCCGCCCGAGAGCTCCCGCGGCCGTCGGGCCAGCAGGGATTCGATCGACAGGGCGGCGGCGGCGGCCGAGACACGCCGCTCGATCTCCGCCCGGGGAGTGTTTCGCATGCGAAGACCGAAGGCCATGTTGTCGCGCACGGACAGGTGCGGGTAGAGCGCGTAGTTCTGAAACACCATCGCGATGTCGCGATCGCCCGGCGCGATGTCGTTCACCAGGCGATCGCCGATGCGGATCTCCCCCTCGCTCACCTCCTCGAGCCCGGCCACCATCCGCAAGCTGGTCGACTTACCGCAGCCCGACGGACCGACCAGCACGAGAAACTCGCCGTCGGCGATGTCGAGCGAGATCCCGCGAACGGCGTGAAAGCCCCCGGGGTACCGCTTGTGGAGCCCTCGGATCGAGACGGTGGCCATGCGAACTCCTCACTCCTTCACGGATCCGACGGTGAGCCCATTCACGAGAAAACGGCTCAGCGACAGAAAAACGGCCACGACGGGCAGGCTCACCAGAATCGATGCGGCCGCGTAGAGCCCCCACTGCGACGACAGGCTTGCCTGAAAGCCCTTGATCCCCAGGGGCAGCGTAAACATCTCCTCGCGCTGCATCACCTGGGCGGCAACGATGTATTCGCTCCAGGCGGTCATGAAGCTGAAGAGCGCGGTGATGACAAGCCCCGGCGTGGCGAGCGGCAGCACCACATACCAAAACGCCTGCCCGCGGGTGCAGCCGTCGATGCGGGCCGCCTCCTCGAGCGACGCCGGGATCGTGTCGTAGAAGCCCTTCATCTGCCACACGCAAAACGGCAGCGCCGTGGCCGTGTAAAAGATCATCAAGCCGAGCCACGTGTCGACGAGGCCCAGTCGCGCGATGAGCACATAGAGCGGCAGAAGGAGCATCGTCGCCGGAAACATCTGCGTGGTGAGGATGGCGAGCATCGTGGCCCGGCGCCCGATGAATCGAAACCGGCTGAAGGCATAGCCCGCGGTCGACGCCAGCGCAACCCCCGTGACCGTGACGGCGGCCGACACCGCCAGCGAGTTGCCGAGCCATCGGAGAAAGGGCTGCTCCGTGAAGAGGGCCGCATAGCTCGCGAGCGTCCAGTCGGCCGGGATGATGGCCAGGTCGGTCGAGCGGAGCCGATCTCCGGGACGCAATGAGATCGACACCACGTTCAGCACCGGGTAGATCGAGATCGCCACGAAGGCGAGGAGCACGGCATGCCGCAGGATCGTGATCCGGAGGGGCTCTCTCATGACGGCTGGCTCCGCCCGAAGGGATGACAACGGCTCATCGATAGACACTCTCCGTCGCCCGAGTCCGCTGCAGAAACACCATCGAAAACGCGAGCAGGATCAGAAACATCACCGTCGAGAGCGCCGCCCCGTAGCCGTAGCGGTAGAGGTTGAACACCGACTTGTAGACGTAGGACACGAGGATGTGAGTGGCGTCCTGGGGCTCGCCGCCGTTCGACACCAGCCAGATCACGTTGAGATTGTTGAAGGTCCAGATCGCGCCGAGGGTGGCTGCCGGGAGCAGCACGGGCTTCAGCAGCGGAAGGGTGATGTGCCAGAACTGCTGCCAGCGGCTTGCGCGATCGATGCGAGCCGCCTCGTAGAGTTCCTCCGGGATGCCCTGCAGGCCACCGAGGGCGATCACCATCATGAATGGAAATCCGAGCCACACGTTCGTGATGATGCAGGCCTCGAAGGCCCTCAGCGGCTCGCCGAGCCAGTTCACCGCCGGGAGCCCGAGCCACTTCCCGAGGATCAGGTTCACAGCCCCATATTCGTAGTCGAACATCCCCCGCCAGGTGAGCGCGGTGATGTAGGCCGGCACCGCCCAGGGAATGATCAAAAGCAGCCGATAGATCGCCTTGCACCGCACCGGACCATGGAGGGCGACGGCCAGAATCACCCCGAGCGTCACGTGCAGGGCCACGTTGATCACGGTCCAGAGCACGGTTTTCAGAAACACGCCGGAGAGCCCCCAGAGCCGCCGATCGGCCAACACCTCCGCGTAGTTCTGCAGGCCCACCACACGCCAATCGCGAAACCGGCCGAGCGACATGTCGGAGAGCGACAGCACGAGGTTCCAGACGAACGGAAACACGATCACCGCGAAGATCACCAGCACCGCGGGAAACGCGAAGGCATAGGGGGTGGGATTTCGCCGGAGGTCGGTGGCGAGCGCCACAAACGAGCGCCATTGTCGCACGAGCAGCACGAAGAGCGCGAGACCGATCCCGGCCCCGAGCACCGGCACGAGCGGGCTCGGCTCGACGCGCTGGTGCATCGAGGCGATGAAGCCTTCGGTGTCGCGCTGCATCCGGGCCGCAGCCGCCGCGGGCTCGAGCGTGCCCCCGAGCACCGCCTGATAGGCCGGCTTCATCCCGTCCCACACCGCCCGGAGCTCCGCCGCCACCGGCATGAGCCGGCCGTTTTCGATCTGCTTCCGCGAGGCGGCCAGCGTCGGATCGCTCGCCACGAGCGGATCATCCCAGGCCGCCCGCCGTGCCGGCAGCATCCGGAGCCGCTGCAGGAGCCGACGCTGCACCTCGTCCGACGTCATGTACCTCACGAAGGCCATCGCCGCGTCGGCCTGGTCACCGGACGCGTTCGCGTTGAGCGAATAGCCCTTGGGGGCCACCATCGGCCTCATGGGCAAACCGGTCGCATCCACCGTGGGCAGCACGGCGACGGCGGCATCGATCGACGGGTTCGCGAGATAATCCGACCAGCTCCAGTCGCCATTGATGATCATCGCCGCGCGGCCAGTCTTGAAGAGGGAGTCGGCCAGTTCGTAGTCGCAGTTCGCGGGAGTCACCTGGTGCCTCTCGCGGAGGTCACGGATGAACCCGAGCGCGGCCGCCATCGCCGGCGTGTCGAGATCGGGCCTCGGTGGCTCCGACTCCGGCTCCTGAAACACCCACCCGCCGAATCCGGTCAGAAACGGGATGCCAAAGAACGGCTCGGTGTAGTTCCAGACCAGGCCGTAGCGGTCGGGGCGGCCATCACCGTCGCCATCGACCGTGTTGTCCCTCGCGATCCGCACAAGATCGTCGGTCGTGAGGGGTGGCGTCGTCACGAACCTGCGGTTGTAGACCAGGGCGAGGTGGTTGCCGAAGCGATCACCGATCTGCACCACCGCCCGGCGTCCGGACCCATCGGTCGCGGGAAGCGACGTGATCGCCCCCTCGACGAACGCATCTCGCTCCTCCGCGGAGATCCACGGGGCGAGATCCTGGATGATGCCCATCGTGTGGAAGGTGCCGAGCACGTCGGACGGACCGTAGACCAGTTCGGGCCCGGCTCCCGCCAGCACGGCAGCCTGAAAGCCCGCCCGCAGCTCCTCGGTTTCCTTGTAGAGCGGCCGAACGCGAACACCGGGGTGGTCCGCCTCGAACCGCTCGATCTCGGCAACGAGAAAATCACGCTCCGTGGGCCGCGATTGATGCCAGATCGTGACGGTGGTGCGGGTGTCGCGGCTCCCGCAGCCGGCAAGCCCGAGCACCGCCGTCGCCACGACCAGGCTCGCGAGTCCGAATCGGCGGCGTGGATCACAACTCATGACGGCGGCAGCTGATCATTCAGCGGGAGTGACTCCGAGCACGACCGCCTCGAGCGGCGGAAGCGTCACGACGGTGGTGTCGCCGTCCTTGGCAAACGCCACCTTCGCCGCTTCGCCCGAGGCGGTGAACAACTGCGTGACGTCTGCTCCGGCCGAATCGATCCGCCACGCATACGGCTTCTCGCCACGGTTGAATCCGACGAGCAGATTCTCGCCGCCGTCGAACCGTCGAAACGCGAAAAACCCCGCATCATCGTCGGCGGACAGAAACTCGATACCGCCGCGACGGAGGGCCAGATGGATCTTTCGAAACGCGATCGCGGCCCGATAAAACTCGAACAGCGGCTGGCTGAATGCCACGGCATCCGGCTCGCGGGGCCGACCGCGGGGATCGGCGGCCTGAGGCGCAAACCGCATATCGGGCCACACCATCGGCATGCGGTCGCAGGGATCGTCGGCCCCCCACATGCCCGCCTCGGTGCCGTAGTAGATCATTGGCGCACCGATGAAGGTGAGCTGCAGGAGCGCCACCATTCGCTGGATTCGACGGTCGGTGGCGTCGGGCTTGCGGAGCCGATAGTCGTCGTGGTGCCTCGGCGACACGGCGACGTCGTAATCGAACTTCTGCGGCTGCTCGTAGGGACGACGAGCCCGGTTGACGATCATCGAGGCCAGCCGGTCGGTGTCGTGCGAATCGACGAGATTGAGCATCGCATACCGCATCGCCTCGGGATGGTCGTCGAGCCGGTCGTGAAACTCTCGGCTGGCACGGCTGGCCGGGAGCGTTGCGTCGATGAGGTAGCCCTTCGTCGGAAACGCGAAGCCGTAGTAGTTCATCGTGGCGTCGAAAGCGCCCTCATCGAGGAAGCGGCTTGCTTCCTCCCACTCCTCGGCCACGGTGTAGGCCTCCGGATTGACCGCGTGCACGAGCGCGTGCCAGTCGCGCCAGAAGGCCACCGGCACCTCCCGGGCCACGTCGAGCCGCCAGCCGTCGATTCCGTCGGACGGATCACCGTCGCCGTCGGGATCCATCCACCGCTTCGTGATGTCGAGGATGTAGGCCTTCGGCCCGGGCCCAAGGTCTTTTCCGTCGGGCGTGTCGGCAAACTCGGGGAGCGTGTCGATGCCCCACCAGCAGCGGTATCTGAACTCGTTCTCGGGGGTGGCGGGATCGTCCTCCCGCTCGATCGTGTACCAATCGGCGTAGGGTGATGCCCGCCCCTTCTCCCGCACGTCTCGGAAGGCGAAAAAGTCGCGGCCGGTGTGATTGAAGACCCCGTCGACGATCACCCGCATGCCGCGGGCGTGGGCCTCCGAGACGAGCTTCAGAAACAGGGCGTCGGCCGCCGTCCACTTCCAGGTGGTCGGATCGCTCGTCTCGGTCGCCATGAGCGCCCTGTCACCGATCGGATCGGGGCCGAAGTGGGGATCGACATGGTGAAAGGAGCTGCCGTCGTATTTATGAAGCGAACGTGCGTGAAATACCGGATTGAAGTAGATCGCCGTGATGCCGAGGTTCTGCAGGTAGTCGAGCCGGTCGAACACGCCCTCGAGGTCGCCGCCGTAGCGACGATGAAAGACCCCGTGCTCGAAGAAGTCGGGCCCCATCTCTTTTTCCCAGTCGGCGCGGGCATACCAGTCGCCGTTCCACGGCGACACCGCCCACGACGCAGGCACATCCGCCTCGAGCGTGTCACGGGTGGGGTCGTTGCCTCGATCGCCGTTGGAGAACCGCTCGGGAAAGAGCTGGTAGAAGACCGCATCGGCAACCCATTCGGGAGCCTGGGGGCCATGCGGGCCTTGGGCGAGCCCAGGCACGGCCGCCACCACGGCGCCGACGGCCACCAGCCAGCCAAGCCCTCGTATCGCTGCCATGACCCTCTCCCATGCGTCCATTCGACGTGAGGCACGCCCATTTCTTGCCTCCCCGTCATGATGGATGGTACTAGATTATTCTGGCAAGCGGAGGCGGCGGCAGGCGAAATCACACGGAGAGGGTCTGCGATGGGATGGCGAAGTCGTGTTGTCGCGGTGACGTGCCTGGCGGCATTCGCCGCGGCCAGCGCGTCCGCCGTCGATGTGTCGGCACCCCCGATTCTTCAGTGGTTCGACTCGACCTACAAAACCCAGGACCGCCGGGTTGCCGATTTCTTCATGGCGGGATATGGCTCCACGTGGATCCCCCCCACGGGCCGTGCCGACTCGGGAAACATGTCGGTCGGCTACGACGTGTTCGACCGGTTCGATCTCGGCTCCCCCTCCAATCCGACGCTCTATGGCACCGAACGGGGACTGAAGCAGTTTGCCTCGACGATGCATCGGGCCGGGGGCAGCGTGGTGGCCGATTTGATCTGGAACCACAACGGCTTCAGCGACCTCGGCCGAAGCGGGTTTGCCGCCCAGGGCGGCTATCCCGGCTTCGTGCTCTCCGCGTCGGGTGCCGTCGACGGCGACTTTCACGGAGTGTTTGAGTCGGGCGACCTCAACGGCCGTCTCGCCGGCCTCGTTGACATCAAGCACGAAACGAACCTCCAGTACATCCGCACCCCGGTCGCGGCGAACGACCCTCGCAACATTCCTGCCGGCACGATCTGGAACAAGCCCGACGCCTCCAACACCCGCTTCTATCCTGATCGCGACCTCGGGGGCACCGCGGTCTACAACCCGCTCACCGGGCAGTCCGTCACGCTCTACGACTTCAACACCGCCTCGCCATCGGCCGGCGACGCCGTCACCGAAAATGCCCTTGGGCTTTTGATGCGCAACGCCCGCTGGATGGTCAACCACATCGGCGTGGACGGCTTTCGGCTCGATGCGGCGCGGCACTTCGAGCCCTGGGTCATGGGCTACTTCGATCAGGCTGTCTACCGCGCCAACCGTCGAACGCTGCTCAACGGCGCGCCGATGGAAGTGTTCAGCTTCAGTGAAAGTGCCAGTACCGACCGGGCCAATCTCATGTCGCAGTTCGTCCGGAAGGACGTCGGCACCCTCCCGGCCGGCCAGATCGCCGGCAACCGCGACGCGCTCGATTTTGCCCAGTTCTGGCCGATCAAAAACAACCTCACGGCCGACGGCGCCGTCAACGATTTCCGCAACATGGTCAACGCCGGCCTCGACGCCTACGACGACGGCAGGGTCAACGGCTCGGCCGGCGTGGTGTTCGTGCAGAGCCACGACGACTTCGGCCCCGACATGCTCAACGTCGCCTATGCGTTCTCACTGATGCGGCCGGGCAACGCCATCGTCTACTACAACGCCAACGAGCACTACGACCCCAGCCGCGGCTTTCCGAAGCAGGGCCGCGGTGATGCCCTCGGCAACTTTGGCGACCGCATCACGACGCTCGTCGATCTCCGGGGCCGTTATGGCCGTGGGGACTACCGAGAACGGTGGCTCGAAAAGGAAAACTACGCCTTCGAGCGGAGCAACTCGGCGCTCGTGCTCCTTTCCAACCGTAACGACTCGGGCTACGACTCCCGGTCGATGGCGGTCGACTTCACGCTCGGTTCGCGGCTCGTCGAACTCACCGGCAATGCCGCCCGGGCCAACGCTGCGGCCGGCTCTTCGCAGATTCCGGAGGTGCTGCCCGTCGTCGGCACCACTGGCAGCCGCTATGTCAACGCCCGGTTTCTCCGAAACAACGCCCAAGACCAGGGCTACCTCGTGTATGGATTGCCGACGCCGAAGTCGGCCGCTGGGATCGAGTTTCTCGGACCCGGGGTGGGACCGGTGATCGCCGGAGAAACACCGGCAGGATTCCAGGGGGGCGAGACGACCGCCCAGGCAACGGCCATCCACAAGGCCAACGCCACGTCGCGGCTGGCCGACATGCAGGTCATCACCGGCAACACGTTCACCGTGCGGCTCGCGACGCAGGCCGTGACGCTCGCCGACGGCTACCGCGACCGTCATGCCGACGGGGATCAGGCGATGCTCCGAATCAATGGCGGGCTCGACCTCAACGGCAATGGCTTTGTCGACGTCGTCGCGCCGGGTGACGTGTCGTATGGCTTCGAAAACTTCACCTCGACGCGGATCACGGGCTACTCGCAGGCCAGTGGCAACGGCCTCTTCGAGCAGGTCATCGACACCACGCGGCTGCCCGAGGGGATGAACTTTCTCACCGTGCGGTCATTCCGTCATCGTGATCTCGCCACTGGCGGCGACGGCGGCCCGGCCGTGTTCAGCGAGTTCAAGGAGGTGCTCTACGTCGACCGCCTTCCCCCGGAAGCCGCCTTCAATCGCTACGTGCCCTTTGCCGGCACTGGCAACAACGACGTCTGGCTGGAGTCGGCCGACGGCACGGCCGACAGCATGTATGTGTTTCAGAACGTGCCGGCCGCCACGAGCAACGCGACGATCCTGGCCTGGGCCAATGCTGGCCAGGGCATCACCGACAAGATCGACCAGGGAATTTTCAAGAAGGGCTTCTTTTCGGTTCCCAACGGCAACAACGTCTACACCGTGGTCACCAAGGAGATCACCGGCAACTACAACATCCAACGCCTCACTGGCCAGACTCCAGCCTCGGGACGGGGAGCCGGCTTCGGCGACCTCAACTTCGACGGCATCCGTGCCGCAGCCGACATCTCCGGGCAGTCGTATTCCTTCGAGACCATCCTCGCGTCGAAAAACGCCTCGTTCAACGCGGCCGCTGACGTGTCGGGGGACGGGCTCGTCGACACCCGTGACCTGCTCCTTCTCGAAGGCCTGCTGAGCGGCTCCGCCAACTCGGCCGCCGCGTCGGCGCTCGCCGGCGTGAAGTTCCGACGGGTCAACTTCGTGAACGACGCCGCGATCAACGAGGCCGATTTGGGGCTGCTGAGGGCCGTCGCCGCCGCACCGGCTGGTGCCGACCTGTGGACGTTTGACTTGGATGTGAGCGGCACGATCGACGACGGCGACGTGCAGCTCGCCCAGCAGCGGTTTGGGGTGGCCCCGGGCGTGGGTGTGCCGGCATCGCTGACCTGGACCGCCAGCGGCACGGCCCCAGGTGGCGCCGGCACATGGACGACCGGAGCGACGGGCTGGCGGGGCGCGATCACCGACGCCGCGCTCCCCATGCCGCTGGTTCCCGGTTCGAAGGCACGGTTCTCGGGCGCGGGCATCGACGTGACGGTGTCGGGCACCGTCCTGGCGGCGGGGGGCCTCGAGTTTTCACCGCAGGGGAGTGCCATGCTGACGGGCACCGGCACGATCCTGCTGGCCGGCACCGGAGCGTCGGCACGCGAAATCACGGTCACGGCTGGGGAGGCGGTCATCGCCGCACGGCTCGCCTCGTCGTCAGGCCTGCTCAAGACGGGTTCCGGAACGCTCGTTCTCTCGGCGATGAACGCCCTCTCCGGCAGCGCGACGCTCCACGAGGGCACCCTTCGGCTGGGCCACCCCTCGGCGCTCGCGGCGAGCCCGGTCGTCGTGACCGGGGGAACGTTTTCGCTCGGCGGGGAACTCACGGCCAGCGTCGGGGGCCTCGGCATGACACCCGGCGCCGGGCTTGTCGATCTGGAGGGTGGCCGGCTCTCGATCGCGGCGGGCGGCATCGATCCGACGACACTGGTCGGTCTGTTGGTGGCCGGACGTGGCGACGGCACCTGGAACGGCGAATCGGGAATCTCCTCGTCGTCCGTTTCCGCCCTGATCACCGCCGGCCAACCTCGATCGGTCGGCTGGCTTCAGGCCGACGACGGCTCGTTCGTCGTGGCAGGGGCAGCCCCGGGTGACATGGACCTCGATGGCGCGATCGACATCCTCGACATCAGCGGCTTCCTGTCGGCTGCGAGTTTCAATGGCGACCCTGGCGCCACATGGCAGCAGGGCGACTTCAACTACGACACGGTTGTCGACGCGCTCGATATCGCCGATCTCCTTGCCACAGACCTCTTCGACCAGGGGAGCTACCTCGCGTCGGCGTCGCTGCCTCGGGGGGCGGTTGCGACGGTTCCGGAGCCCTCGGGAGCCGCCGGAGGCGTCGCGATGGCCGTGATCCTCGCTGCGGCCGCCGTAGGTCGTGGCTGGAGACCGGGGCACCCTCTCGGCCGTCGCCCTTGACGCTGCCGTGACGCGGGTCGATAGTTTTGAGTCGAGGGCGGCGGGCGGATCGATCGGCGACCCCTTGGTCAGGAGAGGGATCATGCGTGGACACGATCGTCGATGTCGAGCCGTTTCATTCCCGTTTCGAAAGGATTCCCGCGGCTTCACGCTCGTGGAACTCCTGGTGGTGATCGCGATCATCGCCACCCTCATCGGCCTCCTCCTTCCCGCCGTGCAGAGTGCTCGCGAGGCGGCCCGCCGTTCGTCGTGCAGCAACAAACTTCGGCAACTGGCGCTCGGCACGCTCAACTACCACGAGGCCAAGAAGCGGTTTCCCGTGAGCGTCTCGCAGTGGGGTGAGGGGGGCGCCCCGAACGCCTGCGATCGTCAGGGATCCGGATGCACGGCGCGAGGCTGGATTCTGGAGACACTTCCCTTCATGGAGGAGTCGGCCCTCTACGACCAGCTCGCTCCCTCGGCCAAGGGCAACATCTACTCGCGAGGCGGCCTCTGGCTCGTGCGCGGGTTTTTGGCCAGCCCGCTCCAGTCGCTCGCCTGCCCGACCGATCCCGATGCAATGCAGAAGTTTCGGGTCGACATCAGCGGCGTGACGGGCCCCTACATGGAGCAGTCGATGCAGGGCACGGAGGTGGCGGTCACGAGCTACAAGGGCGTGCTCGGCGCGACCAAGGTGGGCGGATCCTACGGCAGCATCTGGCCGCGTCACGACGACGAGCCTGGCGCCCCGGTCGACTGCCACAACAACACCCGCAACATCGGCTGCAAGGGCATCTTCTGGCGCAACTCCTACCTCCATCCCGTCAAGATGAAGGACGTGACCGACGGCACGAGCAAGACACTCCTGATTGGAGAGGCCGTCTACGCCCACGACCACCACGCGGTGGCCCTCTACGCCGATGGCGACTGGGCCGCGTGCAACGTGCCGCTCAACTACCTTCCCAAGCCGCCCGTGCCTCAAAACTGGTGGAACGTGCGGGGATTCCGAAGCCTGCACGCCGGCGGCGCGACGTTCGCCCGCGCCGACGGCTCCGTGCGGTTCACCGAGGAAACGATCGACATGACGATCTACATCGCCCTGTCGACCTGCGGCCGTGGCGATTCAACGGGGGCCGAATGACCGTGGCGTCGCGTCGACTCCTGTTCGTGATCGCAGCCGTGTCGGGCCTCATCGTCACCGGCTGTGGACGCCATGCCGCGAAGGTCTCCGGAAGCGTCTCGTTCGACGGCCAGCCGGTGACGACGGGCGTCGTGACGTTCAACCCCGTATCGTCGGGCGCTGCCGCCTACGGTCCGATCGGCACCGACGGCCGCTACACGATCCACACCGGAGCCGAAACGGGACTCGAGCCTGGCGACTACAAGGTGACCGTGGCCGCCAACGCCACACCCGAGCAGGCGGCCGCCATGGGTTTCAAGGTAGGCCGAGAGGGCATCATGCCGCTGCTGACGCCGATCCGGTATGCCGACACCTCGACGACCCCGCTGACGGTGGCGGTCAAGCCCGGGTCGCAGGTCATCGACCTCAGCCTCGAACGCGATGCGCCCCGCCGGCCACCGCGGTGATTTCCTGCTGCCTGTTGGAGCCCCCATGCGATCCATGCTTTCCACCCGTCGCATCCCGCTCGCGCCCCAGTCGTCGTCATCTGCGCCGGCCCCCATGGGCTGGTGGACGCTGGCCCTCATTCTTGTGGCAGCCATCGGCTGCGGGCGGCCGGCCGAGGTGACGGGCCGCGTGACGCTCGACGGCGAGCCGGTGCCAGCGGGCGTGGTCACGTTTACGCCCGTCGGCGGTGGACCCTCGGGGTATGGCGCCATTACCCCAGACGGCCGCTATTCCGTCCAAACAGGCAGCAAAAACGGTGTGCCCCCGGGCGACTACCGGGTGACCGTGGCTGCCAACGCGCTGCCGTCGGAGGGTGTGCCGACCGGTCCTGGGCAACTGTCGGACGGCATTGCTCCCCTCATCACCCCAGCCCGGTATGCCGATCCGGCCGAGACGCCACTCCGGGCCACCCTGGTGTCGGGCACGCAAGAGCTTCCACTCGACCTCACAAGTCAGTGATTTGGTGAGGAGCGTTTCGCATCTCTGGCGAAACCTATTTCCTGGTTTTGTGGAAAGCCACGGGTCCTCAGGCGGCCTTCTTCCCGAACGCCTGCGTGGACGGCATTGAAAAACACCGCAAAAACAGCTTGATCACGAGCACGGCACCTTTCTGTCTGCCTCGCAAGCATGATTTATGACGTCTGGCATGGGACGTGCAACTGTTCGAAGCCATCGGGGTCGTCGTTACACCCCCGGATCACCTCCGTTCAGCACTCCCCTGGAGCTCGGGTTTCATGAGCCGCTCAAGCACCTTTCTTTCGGCTTTTCTCGTGGCTGTCCTCGCCGTTCCCGCCGTCGCCGCGGAAGGCACGTCGTCGCCGTATTCGGACGCGATCGGCGACATTGATGCCACCATCACCACCGGTAATGGCACGCTCGACATCGTCGGCATGGAAGTGAGCAATACGGCCACCGACATCTCCTTCAAGCTCACCGTCAACGGCAATGTGAATGCCGGCACTGGCGGTACTGACTGGGGCAAGTTCCTGATCGGCATCGCCACGCAGAAGACCGATGGAACCCTCTTGGGCAACGGATGGGGCCGTCCCATCAATCTGTCGTATGACAACGATCCCTTCGCCACCCAGATCGTCGGCATGAACCACTGGATTGGCGCGTGGGTCGATGGCTCGAGTGCCCAGGCCGCGGTTGGCGGAGCCGAATTCTATACGTACGACAACGGTGGTGCCACGTGGGTTCGCAACGCGGCGACCTGGGATGTTGGCACCTATCCGTATCCCTACACGGTGACCGGCGGCGTCCAGAGCACCGTCGAATGGGCCTTCCCGCTGTCGCTCATGAATCTCGTTCCGGGCAACGTCATCTACTTCGACGCCTATTCCAGCGGCGGTGGTGGCTCGGACAGTGCCATCGATTCGCTGGCGAATCCCAACATCGCAGTCACTGACTGGTCGGGACCCTACACCTCGTATGCCACCGCGGCCGGTGGACCTGGGCTCAACGCCTACACGGTCGCCGTGCCGGAGCCGGCGACGGCCCTCGCCGGTGTGGCGATCGCCGCCATCGCGGCTGCCACGCGAATCGGTCGCCGTTCCGTGGTCGCGTGATCCGCGATGTGACCCGTCCCTCGGCCCCGTCCACACGCCCCCGGGTCGGCCTTCTCGGCCGATCCGGGGTGTGGTGTTTCTGAGGGATCCCGATCCCATGAACATCCTCGGCGTTTCCGCCTTCTTCCACGACAGCGCCGCCGCCCTCGTTCGCGATGGCGAGATCGTGGCCGCCGCCCAGGAAGAACGGTTTACCCGCCGCAAGCATGACGACGCCTTCCCGTCCCAGGCGGCGTCGTGGTGCCTCGCCCGCGGCGACATCTCGTGCGCCGAACTCGACGCGGTGGTGTTTTACGAGAAGCCGCTCGTGAAGTTCGAGCGGCTGCTCGAGACGGCGCTCGCCTTCGCCCCCCGAGGCTTTCGCTCGTTTGCCACCGCGATGCCACCGTGGCTCCAGCGGAAGCTCCATCTGCCTCGCGAGATCGACAAGGGGCTCGGTGGCACCTACTCCGGCCCGATCCTGTTTGCCACGCACCATGAGTCGCATGCGGCAAGCGCCTTCTACCCCAGCCCCTTCGACGAGGCGGCGATCCTCACACTCGACGGCGTCGGCGAATGGAGCACTGCCACCTGGGGCACCGGGCGGGGCGGACGCATCTCGCTCGATTCCGAGATGCGGTTCCCTCATTCGCTCGGCCTGCTCTACAGCGCCTTCACGCTCTCTTGCGGGTTTCGCGTGAACTCCGGGGAATACAAGCTCATGGGGCTCGCGCCCTACGGCGAGCCTCGCTACGCCGACACGATCCTTCGCGAGATCGTCGACCTTCGCGACGACGGCTCCTTCTGGCTCGATCAGCGATTTTTTGACTACGCCGCCGGACTCCGCATGACGAGCCGTCGATTCAACCGGCTCTTCGGCGGACCGCCGCGACGGCCAGACGCCCCGCTGACCGACCGCGAGATGGATCTCGCCGCCAGCGTGCAGCGGGTGACCGAGGAGATCGTGCTGCGGATGGCTCGGCACGTGCATGCCCGAACCCATCTGCCACATCTCTGCATGGCCGGTGGCGTGGCCCTCAACTGCGTCGCCAATGGCCGCCTCCTACGGGAGGGACCGTTTGAACACCTTTGGATCCAGCCGGCGGCGGGCGACGCGGGAGGCGCGCTCGGGGCCGCGCTGGCCCATTGGTTCAACCACCTGGGCAATCCACGCACGGCCAACGCCAACGACTCTCAGAAGGGTTCGCTGCTCGGACCCGAGTTTGACGCCGACGCCATCGACACCGCCCTCGACGGCTGCGGTGCGGTTCGTCAGGTCTTTTCCGACGAGTCGTCGCTCACCGAGGCCATCGCGGCCGAACTTGCCGCTGGCCGGATCGTCGGCCATTTCGACGGGCGGGCGGAGTTTGGTCCCCGGGCGCTCGGCAACCGGTCGATTCTCGCTGACCCGCGCTCCCGCGACATGCAGCGACGGCTCAACGTGGCGATCAAGTTTCGGGAGTCGTTCCGCCCCTTTGCCCCGGCGATCCTTCGCGACCGCGCCCGCGAGTACGTGTCGCTCGACGCCGAGAGTCCCTACATGCTGCTCGTCGCTTCGGTCGAGGGGGCGGTGACGGCGGGCGATCGCAGCACGGGCCTCGATCGGCTTCGCGACGTGGGCGGACCGATTCCTGCCGTGACCCATGTCGACGGGTCGGCCCGCGTGCAGACGGTCGATGCCGTTCGGTCGCCGAGGCTGCATGGTATTCTCGAATCGTTCGCACGGCAGACGGGCTGCCCCGTGCTCGCGAACACGAGCTTCAACATCCGTGGAGAGCCGATCGTGCACGACCCGGCCGACGCCTACCGCTGCTTCATGTTCACCGACATGGATGCTCTCGTCGTGGGTCGAAACCTGCTGCGGAAGCAGGAGCAGCCTCCGCTCGCGGGAGCAGAGGCCTACAAGCGGTCGTTCCGCCCCGACTGACGTCCCGCCCTCCTCGACGGAGCCCCTTCGATGCGACGCCGATCCTTCCTCGCCGAGCTCACCGACTTCATCTGGACCAACAAGGCCTGGATGCTCGCCCCGGTGATCGTGGTGCTGTTGCTGGTGGGCGTCTTGATCATCCTCGGCGGCACGCAGGCGGCCCCCTTCATCTACACGCTCTTCTGAAGACGGCAGGAGGGCCTACGGCATGATCACGATCGACTGGCATCCGTCGCCGGCGGCACTTCGCCGCTGGGCTGTGACCGTCGCCGCGGCATTGGCGGTGTCGGGATCGCTGTTTCACTTCGTCGACTGGGGAATGTTTCGCGCCGGCCATGCCATGGCGCCGTGGCTCTGGGGCTTTGGGGCCGTGGCCCTCCTGACCGCGGGCACAGGCACCCGCATCGGCCTTCCCGCCTACTGGGCGTGGATGGCCTTCGTCTGGATGGTCGGCACCACGATCGGTGTCGTGGCCCTTGCCGTGGCCTTTTATGGCGTCGTCACGCCGCTTGGCATCGCTGCTCGGCTCGCCGGACGGGATCGACTGTCGCTCCGTCGCCCACCCCCGAACCAGTCGCTGTGGCATCCCCTTCCCCCGGGGCCGCACGACCCGGCCCGTCAGTTCTGAACCTGCCATGACGACACCCGCCAGCCGTGATGCCGATGCATCCCCGACCACTGCGACTCCTCTTCCGGCGTGGAAGAAGCGTCTCTTCATGGCCATCACGCTGGCCCTGCCGCTGATCGTCCTCGCGATGGTGGAGGGTCTTCTCCGGCTCGGTGGCTGGGGTGGCTATCCCGCGTTCATCCGAGTGGCGGGTCATCTGCCGAACGGGGCGTCGGTCGCCATCGTGGAACCGGCGGCTTCGAAGCCCTACTTCTTCGCCAATCCCACCCGCCCAGGCTACGCGGAGGAGACGAGCTTCCTGATGCCGAAGCCGGAGGGCACGGTGCGAATCTTCCTGGTGGGAGAGTCGGCCGCCAAGGGCTATCCGCAGCCGCGCAACCTCTCGATGCAGTCGTTTCTGCAGGAGATGCTCGGCGATGCATGGCCCGATCGGAAGGTCGAGGTGATCAGCCTCGGCACCACGGCGGTGGCCAGTTTCCCGCTCGTCTACCTCACGCGGGAGGCTCTTCGCTACGACCCTGATCTGATGGTGTTGTACGTCGGCAACAATGAGTTTTTCGGCGCCTACGGCGTCGCGTCGATCAACTCCTTTGGCACGCTGCCCAGCTTGGCCCTTCCGGCAATGAGGGCGTTTCGTGGGCTGGCCCTCGTGCAGGCGATCGAGGGAACGCTCCGGAGCCGGGCCGACGAAGACCGCACGCTCATGGAGCAGATGATCGGCAACACGTCGATCCCACCCGCGTCGCCCCTCCGCGACGCGGCGGCCCGCAATCTCGAAGTGCACGTCGGCCGCATGATCGATGCCACCGTGGCCGCCGGCGTGCCGGTCCTCGTCTGCACCACGGCGAGCAACGAGTCGGGACTGGCCCCCCTCGGCGAGAGCGACGAAGCGGCCAGGGCGTTTGCCGAGGCGCGGCATCTGGCACAGGAGGGACCAAAGGATCGCGCCCGGGAAGCCTTCCTGCGAGCCCGCGATCTCGACCCGATGCCGTGGCGGCCGATCACCGGCACCGAAGCAGCCATCCGGCGGGCAGCGACCACGCGAAACGCCGCTCTGTGCGACGTGGCCACGGTGTTTCGGGACATGTCCGACGAGGGGGCCGCGGGCTGGGATCTGCTCGACGACCATGTGCATCTCTCCCTGCGTGGTCAGGCAGAGGCGGCGAGGGCGATGGTCGGTGCGATGGCGGCCCTCCCGGCCGCCGTGCGGGTCGATCCGGCGCGGGCATCATCGCTTCCCGATTGGCAGACGTATGCCAAACGGCTTGGCACCAACGAGTGGGACGACTATCGCGTCCATCACACGCTCCGCGTGCTCTTCGGCGTGCCCTTCATGAAACGCCACAATCCGGAGGCTCTCGCGCGTTTTGAAGCGGCCTGCACGACGATGGAACGACGGATGACGCCCCCCCTCGCCGAGATCGCCCGACAATGGCAGTCGTTCAAGCCGCACGCTGGCGGGCTCCGTCCGCTCACCGGCATGGTCGCCCGCGAACTCCTGAAGCAAAACAAAACCAGCGAGGCGGAGCGTCTCTATGCGATCGCGCGTCGGCAGGTGCCCGACTACACCTCGTGGTATCTCGAATATGTCTACTTCATGCTGGCCTGTCGCGAGCGGATCGGTGGCGGGCTCTCCGAGGCGGATCGCGACGAGGCGGCTCGGGCGATCGACCAGGGACGGTTCCTCTTGGCGCACGGTTTCTCGTCGACTGGGTTCACGGAGCGCTACGTGGGGAGGCTCCACCAGCTCCGGGGCGAATGGGCCGAGTCGATTCCATTCCTGCGGGCTGCTCGCCCCAAGCTCGCGACCACCGACCTCGTCGCGTGTGATCAGGCCCTCGTCGAGGCCTACCGCCACACCGGCGACCTCGCCGCCGCCCGGGCCATCATCGAGCAGGGGCAGCGTGAGTCGAGGCGTTTTGCCGATGCCTACCGCACGATGGAAGCATCGCTCATCGATTCCGCGACACCCCCTCCGCCAAGCCCCTAGGACTCCGATGGGGCTGGATGATTGACCTGCCCCCATGGATGGAACCCGTGTCTATCACCAGGGTGGACCTGCGAGGGATCGCTCACACGAGAATCCCCTCGTACGCCTCCCTGGCGACTATGGTTTCGCGCCCAGCAAGGATGATAGGCCGCCTCGAAAACCTTGACACTCCCGCATCAAAAGGGTTTCATGGACTACGGTTTCTGGTCTCCCGCCGATCGCTCCGCATTCTTGACGCGGAGCCGCGTCGTGTGCTCGCGTCACGACGGCGACGCGGGTGGCTCCCGAGGAGCGATGCTCATGGGTCACATCGCCATGGCGTTCACCGGTATGGCCCTGCTCCTGGCATGGTCGAGCCTGACCGACAGGATGGCGGTCGGAGCCGCGCCGTCGGTGGACTTCAACCGCGACATTCGCTCCCTGCTCTCGGATCGATGCTTCGCCTGTCACGGGCCCGACGCGGAGGATCGTCAGGCCGGCCTGCGGCTCGATCAACGTGACACGGCCACGGCGACCCTCGAGAGCGGCGGCGTGGCGATCGTGCCGCACGACATCGACGCCAGCCAACTCATCGCTCGGATCACGAGCAATGACCCCGACCTGATCATGCCGCCGGCCGAGCTGGGGAAGCCGCTCTCGGCCGATGAGGTGGAGCTGCTGAGCCGTTGGGTGGCGGCGGGCGCTCCCTATGAGGAGCACTGGGCCTTTCGACGCATCGAGCGTCCTGCGGTGCCGACGGTACGCGACACCACCTGGCCTGCCAACCCGATCGACCACTTCGTGCTGGCTCGGCTCGAAGCCGAGGGACTCCCGCCGAATCCAGAGGCTGACCGGATCACGCTGGCTCGGCGGCTGTCACTCGATCTGACCGGACTTCCTCCGACTTCGGCCATGGTGGACGCCTTTCTCGCTGACACCTCGGCCGGTGCCTCTGAACGATATGTCGATGCCTTGCTGTCGAGTCCGCATTTCGGTGAACGGATGGCACTCGAGTGGCTCGACGCGGCGAGGTATGCCGACAGCCATGGGTACCAGACCGACTCCAGTCGATCGAACTGGCCCTGGCGAGACTGGCTCATCCGCGGCTTCAACGACAACAAGCCGTTCGACGCGTTCACGATCGAGCAGCTTGCCGGCGACCTTCTTGACGATCCGACCCGTGACCAGATCGTGGCCACCGGCTTCAACCGCAATCATCGGATCAACGGCGAGGGTGGCATCATCGCGGAGGAGTGGCGGGTGGAAACGGTCATCGACCGGGTGGAAACAACCTGCCAGACCTGGCTCGGGCTGACTGCAGGCTGTGCCCGTTGTCACGACCACAAATACGACCCGATCTCCCAGCAAGAGTTCTACGCCCTGTTCGCGATTTTCAACAACGTGCCTGAGTCCGGCACGATCATGGGCACGCAGAACCGAGCCGGCGGGAATTCCGAGCCGTTGCTCGAACTGCCCACACACGAGCAGGAGCAGGAGTTGGCTCGGCTCCAGCAGGTGGTCGCCGACGCTGAGGCCGCCGTGAAGTCGGAGGAGAAGAGCATCGATCAGCTCATCGCCCGCTGGGAACGGTCACTCGGGCCTGCCCTCGAACCCGACCGTCCTATCTGGGAGGCGTTTGAGCCGCTGGAGTTGAAGACGGCCAGCGGCGCCTCCTTTCGGCGGATCGAGGACGGATCGTGGCTCGTGGAGGGCACCGATGCCCCACGCGACACCTACGAGTTCGAAGCCCTCCTGCCGGGACAGGCATTCGGCGGTTTGCGGCTGGAGGTCCTGCCCGACCCCTCGTTGGCCGACGGCGGCTTCAGCCGGCAAGGCAATGGCAACATCGTGGTCTCTCGCATCGAAGTGGAAATCGAGCCGGCCGATGGGGGAGATCCGATCCCCGTGAAACTCACCCGCGCCGACGCCGACTACGAGCAGAAAAACTGGCCGGCGGAGGCCGTGCTCGCGGGCCGCAAGGGCCGTGGCTGGGCGATCGACGGGCATGATCCGGACAAGCGGCAGCCTCGGCGGCTGGCCGTTTTTCCCTCTGCATCGACGGTCGTCTCGGAAAACTCCCGAATCATCGTCCGGGTGAGGCAGGAGGCGCTCGACCGGCATTCGATCGGCCGCCTCCGCCTGGCGATCACCGCCGCCGATCCATCGGTGTTGGGCGTCGAGGGGCTTGCGATTCCAGCCGACGTTCGTGCGGCCTTGGCGGTGGCAGCCGAGGAACGATCGACTCCGCAGCGAAAGGCGGTCCGAACGTTTTACCGAAAGCGGGTCGACGGCCCGATCCGACGGGCCGAGGCGACAAGGGATGCAGCGCGAAAGAGTCTGGTCGAGTTCCGCAACGGGCTGCCCTCGGCAATGGTGATGCGGGAGGGCCCCGTTCGCGATGCGTTCGTGCTCGTGCGGGGCGAGTACGACAAGCCTGGCGAGAAGGTCGTGGCCGGGCTCCCGGCCTTTCTGCCGCCCCTTCCGGCCGGGGAGAAGCCCGACCGTCTCTCGCTGGCACGCTGGCTCGTGTCGCCCGACAATCCGCTCACCGCCCGGGTCCAGGTCAACCGTCTCTGGGAACGCTTCTTTGGCACAGGCATCGTCAAAACCAGTGAGAATCTTGGCAGTCAGTCCGAGTTTCCGAGCCACCCGGAACTGCTCGATTGGCTCGCGGTCGAGTTCAGGGAGGGGCGTTCGTTGCCGGCCGTGAATGGCGTGCCCGCGGGTCCTTGGAACATGAAAGCCCTCGTGAAGCTGATGGTGACGAGCGCCGTGTACCGGCAGGCGTCCACCATCAAGCCGCAGCATCTCGCCCGCGATCCGGAGAATCGACTTTGTGCCCGCGCCGGCAGGATTCGCCTCCCGGCGGAGCTGGTCCGCGACCGGGCCCTCGCCGCCTCCGGGCTGCTGGTGCCGACAATCGGCGGACCGAGCGTGCGGCCCTGGATGCCCGATGGAGTCTGGGACGACACCAGCCGGTACGGCGACCTGCGAGGCTACAAGCCCGACACGGGGCCCGGCCGCTATCGGCGAAGCATGTACACGATCTGGAAGCGCACCGCCGCCCCGCCCACGATGCTCCTCTTCGACGCGCCCAATCGCGAGACGTGCCAGGTGCGGCGTTCGCGCACGAACACGCCGCTCCAGGCCTTGGCACTGCTCAATGAGCCGACCTTCGTCGAGGCTGCCCAGTCGCTCGCCAAGCGAATGCTCGTCGAAGGGGGTGACGCTGCCGCCGACCGCATTCGACACGGCTTCCGGCTTGCGATCGGCCGTCCACCGACGGACGCCGAAGTGGCGGCGTTGGCCGAAGGATTCGCGGCCGACCAGGCGGCGTTTGCGGCCGATCCCGCAGCCGCCGAGCGGCTCACCGGGTTTGGCCTCGTGGCACCGCCCGAGGGCGTGTCGCTGCCTGAATTCGCCGCCTACTCGCTGACGGCCAACGTGATGATCAACCTCGACGAATTCGTGATGCGGGAGTGACGCGATGACCAGTCCAGGCCGAATTCCGCCCCGCCGTCTCCTCGAGACGCAAGACGCCCTCAATCGACGGGTTTTCCTCTCCGCAACCGCCGGAGCCCTCGGCTCGACGGCACTCACCAGCCTGATGGCTCAACGAGCGGCCGCGTCGACTGAAGGCTCGGGCCTGCATCTGCCGGCGAAGGCGAAGCGAATCATCTATCTCTTCCAATCCGGGGCTCCATCTCAGATGGACCTCTTCGACCCCAAGCCCGAGATGGACAAGCGACGTGGGGAGGATTTGCCGGCCTCGATCCGGCAGGGCCAACGCCTCACCACGATGACGAGTGGCCAGTCAAGTTTTCCGGTCGCACCGTCGATCTTCCGCTTCGCGCAGCACGGTGAGAGCGGGATGTGGTTCAGTGAGTTGATGCCTCACATGGCCCGCCACGCAGATCGCTGGTGCATGGTCCGTTCGATGGTCACCGAACAGATCAACCACGATCCGGCGATCACCTTTTTTCAGACCGGGCATCAGCTCGCCGGCCGGCCGAGCATCGGCTCATGGGTGAGTTACGGCCTCGGCAGCGACAATGCCGATCTTCCGGCCTACATCGTGCTGACCAGTTTCGGCAGCGGCCGGACCGACGATCAACCGCTCTATGATCGGCTCTGGGGAGCCGGCTTTCTTCCCACGGAACATCAGGGGGTGCGATTTCGCAACGCGGGCGACCCCGTGCTTTATCTGGCCGATCCACCAGGCGTGTCACGGGGCCGTCGTCGTGCGACTCTTGATCGGATCGCGGCTCTCAACGCGGCCCGTCATGATCTTCTGGGCGACCCCGAGATCGCCGCACGGACGGCCCAGTATGAGATGGCCTTCCGAATGCAGACGAGCGTGCCAGATATCGTCGACTTCTCTGCCGAACCGAAGCACGTGATCGACTCCTACGGTCCCGATGTCGCCCGGCCGGGAAGCTACGCCTTCAACTGCCTGCTTGCCCGCCGGCTTTCGGAGCGGGGAGTGCGGTTCGTGCAACTCTTTCACATGGGCTGGGATCACCATGGCGGCCTCCCGGCCGCGCTCAAGGGACAGTGCCACGATACCGACCAGGCCACCGCCGCCCTCCTCGACGACCTCGACCAGCGCGGCCTCCTCGACGAGACGCTCGTGGTCTGGGGGGGCGAGTTCGGCCGCACGATCTACTCGCAGGGCACCCTGACCGCAACCAACTACGGCCGCGACCACCACCCCCGCTGCTTCACCATGCTGCTCGCGGGTGCCGGTATCCGACGCGGTCTCACCTGGGGTGCGACGGACGACTACTGCTACAACGTCATCTCACCCGACCAGAAAGTGCACGTCCACGATCTGAATGCCACGATCCTCCATCTCCTCGGCATCGACCACCTCCGGCTCACCTTTCCCTACCAAGGTCGGGATTTTAGGTTGACGGACGTGCACGGAGCGCTGGTTCGTGGGATTCTCGTCTAACGTCGAAGCGAGTCGCGTTCGCCATCACTCTTGCGGCAGATCAAACTGGAGGCCGTTGGTTTGCGCTGGGCCCAGTTCACCGGTGAGGCTTGCTCTCCGGAGGCCGCCCGGCTGGCGCATCAACTCCTGGAGCACGTCGAGGTGCTGCTCGTAGACGCCCCGCGGTGTCGTGTCGTGCCGCACACAGATCCAGGCCGCCTTGCCCACGATCTCACCCATCATCCCACACGTCCGCATCACCCGCACCGGTCCGAGCGCCTCGCGTTCGACGCTGATGTCGCGGCCCGCCATGAAAAGGTTGGACACATTGCGACTGTAGAGGCAGCGGTAGGGCGCCCAGTAGGGGCCCTCATAGCGATACTCCTTGCCGGTCGTGCAGATCGAGATGAACTCATCGCCGGCGAGCCCTTGGCTGTAGTCAGGATGGGGCTCATGGATGTCGATGTGCCAGGTATTCGGAAACGCCGGGTCGGGAAACTGCGTGGCCTTTTTGAAATCGTCCACGGTGAGGATCACGTCCCCCACGAGTCGGCGTGATTCCCGCTTGCCGGCGATGAACGCGGCCCAGCCGAGCCGGTGGTTGGCGTACTTCCCGTCGGTGTTTTTGAGGGCATCCCAGGCACCGTACATGGCTCGAAGGTTTCGGTCGCGGATGCGCTCCAGATCGGTAAACGGGTTATCGCCGAAGCCGCTTTCCCAGAACCAGCCGCCGAGGCCAGCCAGCCCCTTGCCGGCCCACTGGGCGGTAAAGGAGGCGCGCCCGGGAAACGGCCTGTCGGTGAGGTCAAGCGCCCACTCGAGTCGCGGGAACGGGGCGGCCACCTGCCCCGACTCTGTCTGAACGGTCAGCGCGTCTTTGTCCTTGCACTCGCATCCGAGCACCTCGGTCTGACTCGCCTGATCGAGGACATTCCAGAGGTTGCTCGCTCCCATCAAGCCGTCGGTTGAGATCTCATAATCGGCCCCCGCCAGATAGCCCACCGTTGCGTCACCCGTGCAGTCGGCAAAGAGCCTTCCTCGAATCGACACTCGATGTGCCGACCGCGTGTTTTGGGCCGTGACCGCTCGGATGGACCCATCGCCGACCTCGACCGCATTGACACGATGCTCGAGGAAGAGTGTGATCCTCGGTTCGGCCCGGACCACGGCGAGTTTTCGGCCATCCGCGTAGATCGCCCCTCGCTTGGCATTGCCATCCCCGGCCCCCTTCGGCGGGCAGAGTTCCTCGACGATCTCGCCGATATGGGGAAAGGGCTGCTGGCAGGTATGGCCCTCGGGCCACACCCGAACCTCGCTGCTTCCGTTGCCGCCAAGAACCGGGCGGTCCTGGACGAGCGCCACCGTCAGGCCGTTGCGGGCGGCCGACACCGCCGCTGCCGTGCCCGCCACGCCTCCACCCACCACGACGAGGTCAAACGCGCCGCCGTCGCCGGGCTGCTCCTGAAGGCCGAGGAGTTTCCGCCGCCACTGAGCCATCTCGGGATCTCGATTTGGTTTGGGAGTCGTGGGGTCGGTTGAAAAGAGGATGGCGTCGCAGCGGCCCTCAAAACCAGTCAGATCATGAAGCGTCAGTTCGACATCGCCCTCAACGGCGATCGTGCCCCCATACTGCCAATGCCATTCCGACCCGGTCGTGCCAAATGTTTCGGAGAGAGGAACGCCGTCGACCAGCAGTTGAAACCGCCCGGGCGCTCCTGGGGCATTCCAGGGAGCCACCCAGTCACGGGTGCGAACCCAGACGTGATAGGTATCGGCCGATGGAAAGCTCAGGTGCGTCGTCGCGTCGGCAACCGGCACCCCAAGACCGTGCGCGAGGAGATAGGGAGAGCCCATCTGATCCATCGACTGCTGATCGAGATCCCAGCCACCAAGCGTGGCGAACTGCTCGGCCTCGACGAGAACCGTGGCGGCACACGTGTCGTTTCCGTCATGGGCGATCGACGCCAGCATCCCGATCAACCACGTCGTCATCGTCTTCAGGCTCATGCGAATCGTGATCCATGGTACGACGTCATCTGGACTTATCTTGAACAATCTATCGCGGCGTGATGTCAGGCAATAGCCGTTCCATGGCCCATATAAGCATCATCGAATCATTCAGGGACGGTCGGAGCACCCGTGAGGTGGCGACAACGTTCAACGGCAGCGAGTCGTTGGTGCGTCACGTCACACAGAAACGGGAGCTGGCCAATGATCATCGGTGTCCAACGCGACGGCGCGCCGCTGTGGGCACCGCTTGCCGAGCGATTCCGTGAGATGATTCTCCAGCAGCCCAACCTGTCGCAACGAGAGCTCAAGGAGAAACGTGGCACTGCACGATCATCCCAGACGTCGTGCACGGTGGTGCAGCGTCTTCGCCTGCACGGCAAGCAACGTGCTCATCGTCACGGAGCGGGAAGCGCCGGACGGCCCGGAGAGGCGGGAAAAGCGTACGCCAGAGCAGTCGCTGCCGAATCCCAATCGGCTCGCACGCATCGAAAAAACGTGTGGCAAGACGAACGAAGGATTCGGAATAACGTGGCTGCCACAGTTGGCGGTAACCAAAACGGCACCACGACGATCAATGGCCAGGGCACGCCGGGCACGCCCAGCGTCGAACTGATCAACTCGACTGGAGCGGCATCGGGCGTGACACTCAGCCTGTCTTTTTCTGCGGCCGTGGACACGGGCGCTGCTGGCAGCGGGGCCGACTACTCGGGACCGTATCCTGCCAAAGTATCGGCATGGCCGACCACATCGCTCGCCGACGGCTTCTTTTCCCAGATCAACAACGGCGGCTCGACGATGAACATGTCTTTCACGGGTCTCGATGACGACCTCACGTACGACCTACCTGGGCTTTGGGCTGGCTCGGCTTCGGGAGCCTCGGGCTGATCGTCCGGCGTCGATTGAGTCTTTCTCGGACGAAGCCGGGCTCCTGACGGCGAATCGGTCACGGCGTTACGCGGGGCCGTCGAGGGCGTGAATCAGACGGCCGCGCTGCCCATGCTGCGTATCCGTTGGGACGGCCAGACCTGCGGCAGTCGTCCGCTCACCAGGCGTTGCCGGTCGGCTCACCGTCTCGCGGATCGCAGACCGCCGCCCAGGTCTTGGCGTCCATCGAGTCCGTCGCGCCGCGAACGCTCCCGTCCGCCATGGTCACGCTCATGCCGCCGGCATGGGCTGTCTGGGCGCGAGAGGAGTCGCAGCCCGAGAGCCAGTTGGGGGCCACCTGAAACATCGCGCACGGCGCATACCCGGCCGTTTTCGGCGTCTGCTCGGAGTTGTTGACGCAGAACACCGGCCGCCAGCGGCTATTGGAATCCGACCAGAGATTGCCGGCGGTGGCGGCATCCTCGAGCGAACCGCCGCTGCCGCAGGTGCCGTACCGCTCGGCGAGCACCACGGTATGCGACGTGCCATCGGAGAAGGTGGTGGGCATCCGGGCCCGGCCCTGCATCCGGGCGGCGGGGGTCGGCGCCAGCGGGTTGCCGAAGACCGCGCAGTTGGCCGCGTAACTGCCCACCGCCCAGTTGTGGGCACCGCCGTTTTTCGTGAGCGCCAGGCCGCCGTCGTTCGAGCCGTCCGACGGGCAGCGATAGGTCGGGATCGGCATCGAGTACATCACGCCGCGTCCAGGCGCACCGGAGATCGGCGTATTCACGTTGCCGCTCGACTCGCGAAACAGCCCGTCCTCCTCGAGGAACGGCAGCAGCCAGTTGAACAGCGTGAAGCCAATCGCCCCCTGGTAGGGCCCCGGGATGGTGATCGGCTGCGACGACGAAGCCGCCGTGAGCGGCGGGAGATACTTCTTGGCATCGTTGCAGGCGTGGAGCGCAAGGCCCGTCTGCCGCAGGCTGTTACGACAGGCGGTGCGGCGGGCCGACTCGCGAACGCTCTGCACCGCCGGCAGGAGCAGGCCTGTGAGCGTGGCGATGATCGCGATCACCACGAGCAGTTCGACGAGCGTAAAACCGTGTAGGGGCCGGGAGGAGGGCGTACCCTGCTTCAACGCGTGAACGTGCTTTCGACCCATGGGCCGGAGTGTACGACGAGGAACATGGATGGTGGTGGCGATGCCACCGTCGGCCGGACTGGCATGAACCAATCACGTTCTCATCGGGGTGGCAGGCGATGCAGGATGAACCACGGGGTCGGCTCCCGTGGAGTCCGAGAGACCGCGGGGCGCGTCGTTGAGCCTCGGATTGACCGGCCGCCCCCCGCCACGATCACCGCCTGAAACATCGATCACTGGTCCAGTTCTTGACTCAGTCATCGACCGCCTCGCATACTTTATGACTCTTGAGCCGCGCCTCCGAAAACGCTTTTCACAGGCGACGAGGGCGTTCTCCATCGTGGGGAGAGGTCCTGGCACCATCGAATCGGAATCACACGTCTTCGGAGTTTCCGCCATGCTTTCAATTCTGTGTGGACGTCGGGCCCTGTTCGTCGCGGCTGCCGCGTTTGCGGGAAGCATGGCCAATGCTGCCTCGATCACCTGGCAGGTGCCGACAGGGTCGTACGACGTGGGTGCCAACTGGAGCACCGGATCGGTTCCCACGTCTGGTGACGTGGCCCTCATTGCCAATGGCGGTGTCTCCACCCTCACCCTCTCCGGTTCCACGACCGGAGCCCAGCTCACCATCGGCCAAGACGGTGGCGGCACGTTCGTCCTCGGCGGCTCCGGCACCCACGGGATCGCGGGCCCCCTCCTCGTGGGCTGGACGACCGACGGCAGTGCGACGAAAGGAGCCGGCACGATCACGATCGGCTCAGGTGCCACGCTCCGGATCGACGCCGGCTCGGGCAACTCGATCATCGGCTCCGGTGCCAACACGCTTGGCGGCTCCGGCACGGTCACGATCAGCGCCGGCGGCGCGCTGGCGTTCAACGGCTCGGGCAAGAGCCTGATCGTCGGTGAAACGCTCAACGGAAGCGTGTCGACGGCGGCCCTCGACGTGCAGGGCACGCTCGATGTCGAGGTTGGCGAACTTCAGTTTGGCCGGGGCCAGGGGGGCGGCGGCACGGGCACCGGCACGCTGACCGTCGGCCCGAACGCCACCGTCACGACGCACGACTGGACCAAGTTCGGCACCGACATTCCGTTTGGCAACCACGGGGGAGGCGTCGGTCGGCTCATCATGACCGGCGGCACCTTCAACAAGCTTGGCGGAGGGCGGCTCGTCTTCGGCAACTACGACGGAACGGGCGAGGCGATCCAGTCCGGTGGTGTCGTCAACATTGCCGGAACGAGCGAGGGGATCAACATCGGGGCGTTCGGCTTCACGGGCGTCGGTTCCTACACGCTCTCCTCGGGCACGATCAACGTGAGTTCGGGGATGTTTTCCATCGGCCGCCAAGGAGGCCAGGGCACCTTCACGATGACGGGTGGCCTCGTCCAGAAAACGAGCCCCGACGACTTCGAGGTGGGCGAAGGCGGAAGCGGCGTGATGACGGTAAGCGGAGGCCTCGTCGACATCCAGGCTGGCGATCTGGCCATCGGCAAGTGGGGAGCCACGGGTTCCGTCACGATCAACGGCTCGGGGGTGGTGCGGGCCGGCAACGTGATCTTCTCGAAGAACGCCAGCAGCCCGTCGGCCACGCTCACGCTTGGATCGGGCGGTCGGCTCGAGGCCGCGAAGCTTTCGTCGTCCGACATTTTCGCCACCACGCAGCTTACGTTTAACGGCGGCCGACTCGTCGCCACCGCCAACCAGCCAGCGTTCATGGCCAACCTCAGCGCCGCCACGATTGACGCCGGCGGCGCCACGATCGACACGCAGGGCTACACGGTCGCGATGACACAGCCGCTCTCGGGCTTCGGCAGCCTCACGAAGGTGGGATCGGGCGCACTCACGATGACGGGCGCGGGCTCGTATTCGGGCGACACGATCGTGTCGGAGGGCAGCCTCACGCTCTCCACGGCGCACACCGGCGGTGGCGCGGCGACCGTGGCCGCTGGCGCCTCCTTTGGGGTGGCCGTGGCCGGTTCTCTCAACTCGCAGGTGACGCTCTCGTCACTGGGGCTTGGAAGCGCCAGCAGCATGACGATCGACCTCGCCTCGTTCGGCAATCCTTCGACCGCCCCGCTCAACGTGCTCGGCGGACTCACGACCAGCGGCGGCTCCACCATCATCAACTTCGCCACCGGTGCCCCTGCGGCCGGCACGGTGCCGCTGATCTCCTACGGCAGCCTCAATGCGTTCAACTTCACGCTGGGCACGCTGCCTGCTGGCATGCAGGCCTCGCTCGTCAACAACTCGGCGGCCAACCGGATCGATCTGCTGATCTCGAGCATCCCGATTCGTCGTTGGACCGGTGCGGTCAGCAGTGTCTGGGACACGACCACCGCCAACTGGGTTTCGACCTTCACCGGGACCGGCCCGACCGCGGTCTTCGCCAATGGTGACGGCCCCGTGCTCTTCACCGACGAGGCCGTTGGATCGACCTCGATCACACTCAACACCGCCGTGCAGCCGATCTCGGTCGCGGTCACGAACAACGCCCTCCCCTACACGATCACGGGGAGTGGAACGATCGGCGGGACTGGCGGCCTGACCAAGTCGGGCGTCGCGCAGCTCACCATCGGAACCCGCAACACCTACACCGGCGCGACCAGGCTCGAGGGAGGCGTCACCTCCGTCGCCGTACTGGCCAATGGCGGCACCGCCAGCGGCATTGGCGCCTCGGGCAGTGCGGCCTCGAATCTCGTGTTTGCCGGCGGCACGCTCGAATACACGGGCACGAGCCTCACCACCAACCGCGGCTTCTCACTCGCAGGCGACGGCGGGATCATCAGCATCACGCAGACCAACGCCCTGCTCACCTTCTCCGGCACCGTCACCGCCGAGTCCGGCAGCCTCCGAAAGACCGGCGGGGGCAATCTTCGACTGACAGGCACGAGCAACGTGCTCGGCAGGGTGAGCGAAGGCGCCGGTTTCATCGTGGAATCAGGATCCATGACGCTCGCCGGTGCCACGCCGGTGCCGACGGCCCAGATCAACACCGTCACGGGTGACGTGCTCCTTGGCGGGATTCCAGACACCCCCGCCTCGCTCACCCTCACCAACTCAACGCTCAACCTGAGCGGCTGGCTCTCGCTTGGCCACGAAACCAACACGGCCAACACCACGACGACCATGACCCGGGCGGCGGTCACGGCCAATGCCCTCAGGCTCGGCTACGGCTCCGTCACCAACTCCGGCTCCCACGCCCTGTCGCTCACCAACTCGAGCGTGTCGCTGACGGGTGAGGCGCTCATCGGCAACATCGGCCCATCGGTCGGATCGCTGAGCGTGCTTGGCACCTCGTCGTTCCGAGCCGGCGGCGACATGAACGTGGGCAACTCCATCGACACCCAGGGTTTCGTCACGGTCGGCGGGTCGGCCTCGCTCACGGTGGTCGGCCGACTCCGGGTGGGTGATCTCGGCCTCGGGAGCCTGGTGGCCACGGGCACGTCGCGGCTCACCCTCGACCAGGTTCAGGTGGGCAACGTCGTCACTTCCACCGGCACGATGACCCTCGACTCCGACAGCGCCGCCACACTCTCTGGGTACATCGCCGTCGGCAACACCGGCAATGGCACGCTCGCCATGAGCGGACGTAGTCGGATGAGCGTGCAATACGACCTCAACGTCGCCGACCTTCCGGCGTCGGTGGGCACGATGACGATCGCCGACCGGGCATCGGCCTCGGCTGGGTCGTTCTTCATCGGCAAGGGGGACGCCAGCGGCGGCACCGTGACCATCACGGGCGGCACGCTCGCCCAAACAAACACGGGCGGTGATTTCGTCGTGGGCCGCGATGGCGCCGGCGCGCTGACGATCAGCGGATCGGGTTCTGTCGTGGCTTCGGCGACCTCGGGCGTGGTCATCGGTGCCACGAGTCTGTCGCAGTCGGCCGGCATCGAGCTCAATGGTGGCGTGCTGACGGCCACCCGTGTTCGAAAGGGCGACGGTGTTTCGGCCGGGCTGACGTTCAACAGCGGCACCCTGCGGGCCGCCTCGGGCGCGGCCTCGAGTTTTGTCAGCGGCCTCACGAACGTCACCGTGCTGCCGGGCGGCGCCGTGATCGACACCAATGGGCAGCGTGTGACGTTTGAGTCGGCGATCACCGATGGCGGCGGCGGTGGCCTCACGAAGGTGGGCTCGGGCACGCTCTCGCTCACCGGGCTCAACACCTACCTCGGCCCCACGGCCGTGCAGGCGGGCACGCTTCGCATCGACGGCGACTCGTCCTTCGCCAGTGGCGCGGTGACCGTGGCGTCCGGGGCCACGCTCGCGGGCACGGGCACGGTGGGCGGCGCCACCACGATCCAGACCGGTGCGACGCTCGCCCCAGGTGCCAGCCCCGGAACCCTCTCGTTCACGAGCGGGCTCACCCTTGGCGGGGGAGGCAACTACAACTGGCAGATGCTTTCGGCCACCGGCACGGCAGGCGACACGTCGTCGTGGGATCTCGTGACCGTCGGCGGAGCGCTCACCGTCAATGCCACGTCGGTCGATCCGTTCAAGATCAACCTGTGGACGCTGTCGGGCATCAATCCCGACGTCAGCGGCAACGCGACCAACTTCAACTCCTCGCAGGACTACACCTGGACGATCGCCACGGCCTCCGGTGGCATTGCCGGCTTCGCCGCGGACAAGTTCACGGTCATCACGTCGGCCACGAATGGCACAGGCGGCTTTGCCAACAGCTTCGGGGCGGGCACGTTTGCGGTCGCGCAGAGCGGCAACGACCTCCAACTCGTCTTTACCCATGGTTCGGCACCGAGTTCGATCACGATCAACGTGGCAAGCGGCACGCAAACACAGACGGCTGCCGGCTATCCGACACTCTCGGGCACCCTGCCGCTGCTGAAAACCGGCGCCGGCACGCTCGTGGTCGATCAGGTCAACACGATCTCGGGCAGCACGACGATCCAGGGCGGTGTGCTTCAGGTGGCCAACCTCCAGGCACTCCAGTCGAGCACGATCGTTCCCGTTGCCGGCGGCACCATGGCCTTGTCGCCCTACCTCGTGACCGTTGTAGGTGGGCTCGCCCCCAACGCTGGCGGCCTCACCGACGTTGGCAGCGGCCTCGTCACCGTTTCGGCAGGCCTCTCGGCGACCGACATGGTGACCGCCATCATTTCGGGCTTCGGTGACGGCACCTGGAACGGCACCTCCGGTATCACGTCCAGTGTGGTGGCAGCCGATGCCCAACTTGGCATTCCACGTGCCATCGGCTGGCTCGACAACGGTGACGGCACGGTCACCTTCGCCTACGCCGCGCCGGGCGATACCAATCTCGACTGGTCGATCGACCTGCTCGACATCGGCACCTACCTCGCCGGCGCGAAATATGACACCGGCGAGCCGGCGAGTTGGTCGGAGGGTGACTACACCTACGACGGCATCGTCGACATCACCGACGTGGCCCTCTACCTCGGCACGGCCCTTTTCGATGTCGGGCCCTACAACCCACCGGCGGGCGCTGCCGGGAGTGTGGCCTCGGTGCCTGAGCCGGCGTTGGGCGTTGCCGCGATCGCTTCCCTGGCCGCGGTTGCCGGCATCCGTGCCATCCGACGCCGAGCCTGAAAAAGACTTACTTGATCCAGCGAAGGTGCCGGGCGACCGTCGTGGCCGCCTGGAGGCAGTCGTCGCGACCGAGCTGCCGACCCGCGTAGGTGAGGGCAAGCACGATCGCCTTGTTGTCCACCGTTTTGGCGGCGCCGCTCCGCCCCGTTTCGGTGGTCACCCGCGTGCTTCCGCCGGTGTCGACGCTGCCGTCATCACGAATCTTCGTCAACTCCCATGCGATGCCGCGGTCGAGCATCCCCTCGATCGCGCGGCGGAGCTCGGGGTCGTCGCAGACCATGAGGTATCGTTCGGCCATGAGGAGCCCAAGCGCCTGGTAGCTCACATCGAAACCGTTCTTCTCCGGATTGACGCCGTCTGACCGCTGCAGAGCGAGACCCGCACGGGCCGACTCGGCGGCGGCGTGGGCCAGCGGCTCGTCGTGCGTCACCCGGGCCGTGAGTCCCCAGGCCGCGGCCACGAGCCAGCGGCGATGCGTGTAGGGCGTGTTGTTGGCAAGGCCTCGACGCAGCACGTCGTCCCGCCGCATCCACGCTGCCGCGGCGGCGAGTTTCGGGGCGTAGTGCTCCCGCTTCGCCACCGCATCGGACGGAGTCACGTCTTCGGTCAGGAGCAGCGCCCTGGCCACCGACTCGACGAAAAAGCTCGTGCTGTGAAACGGGTCACCGGTGCCGGCAAACCCGCCGTCGGCAGCCTGCCGATCGAAGCCCCAGTCGATGACCCTCCAGCCGAGGGCGGCCGTTTCAGGCGAGCCGCACACAAGCCCGGCTTCGACAAGATCGGCCCCGTACCGCTGGGCCTCGATGAACCACGGCCCGCTCCCCGCGAGATCCGCGTCGACGTTGCTCGACGCGGCGCCACTCTCGGCAAACCGGATGTGATGATGCGGATGCGACACGAGCCGCTGAAACACCGCCGAATCGAGCAGCGGACTGCGGTCCAGCGCCGCAAGCCCCTCCTCCGCCCGTGCCGTGGCCGCCCCCAAAAGGATCAGGAGCCAAGCAAGGCAGGCACCCCACCTCGAGGTCGCCCATAAGCAACCTCGACTCGCCACTTCCCGTGACGTCCCTACCGTCATCGAAACTTCTCGAGCAGTGACTCGGCCTCCGCCACCGACTCTCGGCAATGCTCCAAATCTTTGTACTCGTCCTTCACGGTCTTCAAAAGATCGTGCGATCTCACCACGGCCATCACCCGTTCAACTCCGGTGAGTCGATCTGACTGCTCCAGGAGTGTCTTTGCATTCGCAACCATGTCGGCGGCAATCTCTCGCTCGTTCGCCTTCGCCTCGCGTTCATCCTGCCGATCTTTTGCCGCGAGAGGTTCAACAACCTTGATCAACCGCCCCGCCAGCTCCTTCCACATGTGAACGGTTGGATGGCCCACTGCTCCGCAGGGATCTGTGAGCACCCCGTCTGCCTCCCCATCACCTGACGGGAGATCCTTGATGGTCTTCAGTCGATCAAGGGCATCTCTCGGTGCCCCCCGTACGGAATGCAATGCCTCGAGATAAAGCCGTTCTGCCTCCGATGTGGGCTTGTACGTTGGCATCCGACGCCGCGAACGTTTTTCGAGCATTTCCAACGCCAACTCATGACCGATCATGGCCAGCTCCTCAGCTTTTGCATGCGTCGGATGCGCAGCGAGAAACGTCGCGATCAGTGGGCATGGAAAGTCCAGCGACGAAGGATTCTCGAGGCTGGCGATGATGCGATCGTATTGCTGCTCGGGTGGCACCCAGATCATTCCAGGCACGACATACCACACCGCCCCTCCGACGACTCCCACAACGGCGAGGCATGCCATCGCGCCGAAGACAGTCTGAATCATCGCCTTGGTCTTCCTCTCGCTTGATCGGCGTCGTTCGACAGCGTCAACGGTCACAAAACTTGAACTACCATCGCGCTGGGGAGCGTCCGCTAAGCGATGTCCATGGTCCATCGCAAGCGTGGTGGCAACCTCACGCGCCCGACGATCCGAAGACCGTGAACCGCCCGCCACGGTCGGTGCCGAGGCGACGACAGACGGGTCGTTGCCAGATGCCGGAGGCGTCTTGGGTGAACTCGCTTCGGGTTTCGTGCCACGCGACGAGTCGATCGTCGCCACGATCCCCTCGAGAGCCCGCTGCACGGCCGTGGCGTTGGCGGGGCGATCGGACGGCGACTTAGCCAACAATCTGGCGACCAGGTCGGCAAATCCGACAGGCACATCGGCCACGACGGCATCGAGGCGGGGCGGCTCCTCGTTCTGCTGGCGATCGAGCAGGGAAATCACTGCCCCACCCGTGAACGGAGGGTGGCCCGCCACCATGGCATGCATCACGAGCCCGAGGCAGTAGAGATCGGCACGATGGTCGATCGCCCGACCGGCGGCCTGCTCAGGCGCCATGTATTCCGGCGTTCCGATGACAAGTCCCGCTCGCGTATGCCCCCCCTCCCCGTAGAGCTTGGCGATTCCAAAATCCGTCACCTTCACACGAAACTTCCCGCCGGGCATCTCATGGAACATGAGATTGGCAGGCTTGAGATCACGATGCACGACGCCAGTGTCGTGAGCGACCTTCAACACTCGCAAAACCTCGACGGCGACTGCCGCCGTGTCTTTCAATGAAAACCGCCCACCGGACCTCAACACCTGCTCAAGCGTTCGGCCTGGCACAAACTCCATCGAAAAGAATGGGACGCCGTTCTCTTCTCCCCATGCCAGCAATCCAGCTATTCCAGGATGGCGCAGGCTCAATAAAACATCGATCTCAGACTGAAAACGCCTCCGAACACCTTCGTCGTCTGAGAGATGAACCGCGAGAGTCTTGATCGCAACCCGTTGTGATGTCGCCGGGTCGATGCCCTCGTAAACGCTTCCCATGCCACCCCGGCCGAGTAGCCTGACGACGCGGTAGGGCCCAAACGATTCGGGAGGCATCCTCAAGACACTCCAAAGGATATCCGTGGCGTCGCATCAACCGCCGCGACGCACCATGGGCGATGACTTCGATCGTGGTCGACACCCCAGCCAATCGACCGCTGCACCGACGAGGACTATACTACCACAACGAGGGGCTCCGGAGACCTATCGCATGGCCGATGATTCTGCAAGTACGCCGCACGATCCGTCCCGACCGCACATCGAAGACCGCCGGGTGCTTCGGTGGCTGGAAGGTGACGGAGTGGGTGGCCTACCGTTTTCCCGTGAAGACACCCAGGCATATCGCCCCTCGCTGAGGCCGCCCGTGCCCGTCGTCACGATTCTCGATGACGGCTCCCAGAACGACGGCGAGCACCTTCGTATGCGGACGGAGTCGCTCGCCATTGGCCGAACAAAAGGCGATCTGCAGATCCCAAACGACCCCGCCCTATCGGGACTCCATGCCGAAATCCGTCGCGTGGCATGGCGTGGCGGGTACCAATGGACTCTGGTCGATCTGCAAAGCGTCAATGGCACCTTTGTGCGATGCTCGCGGGCCGTGCTTCACGACGACGCCATCGTGATCATCGGCTCCAAGCGATACCGGCTCCGAAACCCTCTCACCACCCTTCGAACCAGCAGCAGCCGGGGCGCGACGCAACTGATTGATGAGGCACTGCCACCGGAACGCTGGCCGGTGTTCATGGAAACCTCCCAGCGAGGTTCAGCCTGGTCCGTACCACTCAAGCACAGTTCCGCCACACTCGGGCGAACCGGCGGCGATGCCGACATCATGATCGATGATCCGCTTCTGGCCCATCGTCATGCGCAACTCGAGCAGCAGCGCGATGGCACATGGGTGATCAACGCAGAAACCACCCGCAACGGGGTGTGGGTGTCGGTCAACACCGTCACACTCACCGGTCACTGCTTTTTTCGATGCGGCGAGCAGATCTTCCGATTCGAGCTGCCATGAACGAACACATGGTGCGCAGCGCTTTTCGAGCCTGGATGGACGGCTTCAACTCGATCACCGACGGCCCGGCAGCTGCCCGGAGGGCGTGAGCTCGTCGATGATCATCGGGATGTACTTGGCGAGCACCTCGGCAAGCTGATCCCGACCGATTCCCTTCGACTGCGCGTAGCCGTCGATCTCCCGACGACCGATCACATCGTCGATCTGCCGCGGGTCGATCGACTTGTTGGGTCCTGTTCGCACCCAGGAATCCACCTGCTCCCGCATCCCCTTCTCCTCGAACTGCCGGACAACCTCCGGGAGCTTCTGGGCCGAACCGCCGCCGAAGATCTGCGTCAGGATGTCATTGAGGTCGTTCGGAGAGGGCATGCCGCTCGGCGGCTGCTGGGGGCGTGGCGACTGCTGGGGCCGCGGCGGCTGCTGCGGACGAGCCTGAGGCTGCGACTGCTGCGCGGCCGCACCTTCGAGCACCTGCTTGAGAATCTCACCGAGAATGTCCATGACCAGTTTCTCCGAGGGATACCCTGACGCTGATCCTTCCCCCTGCCTGCGGTCGGCCGAGGAGCGGGTTTCCACCGCCGGGGTACGGTACCACACGATCGCCTCGCCGTCGCCGGCCTGCGGTCAGGGCGATCGCTGTCAGTGTGGCAACCAAGGCTGGCCCCAGGCCCGACGGCTCCGGCACCGGCATTACGCCCGCCGGAGCAGGCCCATACCGACCCTGGTCAAAAAGCCCGGTGCCGGCAAACTCCGCCGCATCGAGGAGATCGAGCACACGGTCGCCGTTGGAATCCCCTCCAGCCCACGTCGCGAGGGCCGGCCCGCGTGAGCGACACGACGCCCCCACCGGTGACCGACAGCGTTCCGGTTCCAGAAATGGCTGCGTCGACCGCCAGGGGGCCCGTCTGGCGGAACTCCATCGAGCCGTTGTTGCGAACCGGGCCGGTGACCCGCGCGCCATGGTCCAACACCATGACCGTGTCCGGAGCGATCGTGCCACCAGCGTACGCCGCGGTGACGATGATCAACCTCGGCCCCGGCACATCGATCCCATCCACGGTGATGCCGTTTCCCGAGAGCAGGATCCCGCACACCCGCTTCGTGTCGGGCGAGCGGATGTCGATCGACCGCCCACACAGCGAGGCTCGCATTGAGCACCGCACGGCGGCATCACCCACCGGGGAGCCCGCGGCTATGATGGCTGCATTGCCGTGTCGTCCGTCTCGGTTCACCCCACGTTCTCCGATGACTGAAGCAGTTCTCGTCGTCGATCTCCAAAACGACTTCTGTCCCGGTGGCGCCTTGCCAGTGGCCGATGGCGACGCGATCGTGCCGCTCGTCAACCGACTCCTTGCGGAGAAGCCGGTTCGTGTGCTGACGGCCGACTGGCATCCCCCCGATCATGCGTCGTTTGCGTCAGCCCATCCGGGCTCCCAGCCCTTCAGCCGACGTCTCATCGATGGCGTGGAACATATGCTGTGGCCTGACCACTGCGTGCAAGGCACGCCGGGAGCGTCGTTTCACCCGGCGCTCCATGCCGACCGTGCCACGATGATCCTGCGCAAAGGCACCAGCCGGATCGATGGCAGCTACTCGGCGTTCTTCGAGCAGTCACAGGCCGTTCCCACCGGCCTCGACGGCTACCTTCGATCGCGGGGGGTGTCCGACCTGGCGATCGTCGGGCTCGCACTCGACTTCTGCGTCGCCGCATCCGCGATCGATGCCGCCCTACTCGGCTATCGCGTGCACGTCATCGAGGCGGGCTGCCGGGCGATCGACGTCGACGGCTCCCTGGCGGCCGCCCGCCAGGCGATGGCGGCGGTCGGCGTCATGCTGGTGCCCGCCTCCCAGGGCGCATGACGCGCCCCCCGGGAACGTCCGTCTGCCGAAAAAAGCCCGTTACGCTATTCTTGGGCCGACGGTTAAGACTCCGGTGGGTGACCGTCCCACCACGCCCGCCGGCCTTCCCTACCGCGGTTCGGTTGATGGCCGCCGCGAGCGTCACTCCATTCCGGATGGTCGCCCCGCCTCATGAGCCACGCCACTCTCTCAGACCACGCTGGTGCCACTTCGGCGGCGTCCAGCCTGCTGCGTCAGCTCGACCGGGCCACCCGTTTCCCGTGCGTGCTCCGCGAGCCCCTCGACGTCGATCCCTGTGGCTGGCTGGCGGCTCAGCCGTCGAAGTCGAAGTTTCTCTGGCGCGACCGCTCCGAGTCGCTCATTCGCGCCGCGGTAGACACGGTGCACCATCTTCGGGCTACCCCGGGTGAGCCGCTGGGGGCCCTGCTGTCTCGCTGTCGGATGGTGCTGGCCGACCTCCCCGATGACCAACGGCTCTTTGGCGGATTCGCCTTTCAGTTTGAAGGGCCCGCCTTGGCATCGCCCTGGACTCCATTTCGACGCGGCGAGTTCTGGCTCCCCCGCATCACGCTCAACGAGGGGATGCTCGGTGTGCTCGTCGTGTCGCGCGACGACACCGCCGCCGCACGGCAGGCGATCGAGCGGCTGGTCTTTGGCGAGGCTCCGCTGTCACGGCACTGGCCCGAGTGCGATGCGCGGGTGGACGAGCCCAACGCGGACGACTGGGCCCGCAACATCGGCCAGGCCATGGAACTCTTCGCCGACGAGGTGCTCGAAAAGGTCGTGCTGGCGCGGCAGGTGTCGCTGTCGTTTGCCTCCACCATCGATCCGTGGGCCCTCGTCTCGAGCATGGCGGGCGTCACGCCCAACTGCTACCAGTTTGCCTTCCAGCCGGAGCCCGACGCGGTGTTTCTCGGTGCCACCCCTGAGCGACTCTACGAGCGGCATGCCGGGCTGCTCTCGAGCGAGGTGGTGGCCGGAACGCGTCGCCGCGGCCACACCCCCGATGACGATGCACGCCTTGCCGCCGAACTGATGGCAAGCGACAAGGAGCAACTGGAGCATCACATCGTGCGGAAGAGCATTCGCCAGCGGCTTCACGCACTGGTCGACTCGCTCGAGATCGACGCGCGGGCGTCGCTCCTCAAACTTGCCAACAAGCAGCACCTCTTTTCACGTGTGTCGGCCCGTCTCCGTGCCGACACCCGCGACGAAGACCTGCTCGGACGGCTCCACCCAACGCCCGCCGTAGGGGGCTACCCTACGGAAAACGCTCTCGAGGAGATTGCCCGCCTCGAGCCTTTCGAACGCGGCTGGTTTGCAGCGCCGGTCGGCTGGATTTCCAGGGAGTCGTCGGAGTTCGTGGTGGCGATCCGTTCCGCGTTGGCGCGCGGCCGGAGCCTCCATCTCTTTTCGGGCGCTGGAATCGTTCCGGGGTCGACACCGGAGGCTGAATGGGATGAAATCGAGTCGAAAATCGACGACTTTCTCCAGATTCTGCTCCCGGACGAGCGTTAGGCGTCGCGGTCACCCGCTGGGAGCGCGGTCCGCATTCCCCTGTGACGAATCATCCACCCGTGCTTCCCGATCGCACCGAGCGACTCAATGTTGCCGCAAGCCAGGCTGTCATCGACGCCTGCGTGAGGTCGGGTGTTGATCATTTCTTCGTCGCACCCGGCTCACGGTCCACACCTCTCACGCTCGCACTCGCCCGCCGAACGGATGTGGTGATCACACGCCACTTCGACGAGCGAGGGCTTGCCTTCGCCGCCCTGGGTTATGCGAGAGCCTCGGGTCGCACCGGGGCGATCGTGTGCACCTCCGGAACGGCCGTCGCCAATCTCATGCCCGCCGTGGTCGAGGCCTCGCTCGACCATGTGCCCATGCTCGTGCTCTCGGCGGATCGTCCGCCGGAACTGCGTGACTTCGGCCACAACCAGACGATCGATCAGGTTCGCCTCTTCGGCACCGCGACGCGATGGTTCGCCGACCTGCCCTGCCCCTCGGAGGACGTTCCGCTCGCGTTCTGGTCGCGCACGATCGCCCACGCGGTGGCTCGATCGTCGGACGGCCCGGTTCATCTCAACATGATGATTCGCGAGCCCTTCGGCCATCCCGATGATGCCGCCGACGACGCCGCGGACGCGGCCGTGATCCCGACGATCACGGCGGCGGTGGCCAATCCGATCCACCCGTGGACCATTCCCGCCGGGCCGACGCTGGTGGTGGCCGGAGGCTGCAGCCGCGACGAGGCGCTCGCCGCCCGCCGTCTGGCCGACCGCCTGTCCTCACCCCTGCTCTCCGACATCTCCAACGGCGTGCGAGGTGACCTCACGCCGCCGATGCTGGCCGATGACTCGCTCCCGTCACCCGACGTCGTCATCCATGTGGGCCAGCGGGTCGTTTCGAAGCGGTATCCCGCGTTTCTTCGCTCGCGGGCACCTCGGCACGTCATCCACCTCACCCGGTTCTCAGACCGACACGATCCGGCCCTCGCCGTCACCGAGATCCGGCAGGGCGACCTCGTCGGTCTCTGCGACGCCGCCGTGGCTGCGGCGGGCGGTCATGACGGCCTGCGTCGGCCGTGGCTCACCAAGGCGGCGGCGGCGCGGCAGCGCATCGAACGGGTTCTCTCCGGCGAACCACGACTCTCCGAACCGGGCGCTGCCTGGGATCTGGCGCGGCAGCTTCCCGATGGCTCGGCCCTCTTTCTCGGCAACAGCCTCACGATCCGGGAGTGGGATTGCTTCGCCCACTGGCCCGTGAGCCAGACCGTGTTCACGGGGGCCAATCGCGGCGCCAGTGGCATCGACGGCCTCGTCGCGACGGCCGTTGGCTTCGCCCTTGGCCATCATCGCCCGACCACGGCCGTGGTCGGCGACCTCTCCGCTCTTCACGATCTCAACTCGCTCGCGCTCATGGCGTCGAGCCCCGTGCCGGTGATGCTCGTGGTCGTCAACAACGACGGGGGGGGCATCTTTCAGTTTCTTCCCGTGGCGGCCACCGCACCACACTTCGAGCCCTTCTTCCTGATGCCCCATGGGCGTACGTTTGGCGAGGCTGCGCGGATGTTTGGGCTCGATCACCATCCGGTCAGCGACCGGGCCTCGTTGCGGTCGGCCTATGCTGCCGCGATCGCGGCAGGTCGGTCGTGCGTGATCGAACTCTCGCTCGACGGCCGCGAAACCCGCCCCCTCCACGAGCAGCTCGAGGCGGAGATCCTGCATGCCATGGAGGCGACGGTATGAGGTCGCCTCCGTCCGGACCGTTGCCGCTCGTGTTCCTGCATGGATGGCTGTCCGACGGGGCCGACTGGCGTGAGGTTGCCGGGGCCATCGACGACGTTCCGACGTCATGCCCGGATCTGCAGCCTGCCGCCGACTGGCCGACGGCCATCGCGGCACTGGTCGCCTCCCTCCCGCCGTGCGTGCTTGTTGGCTACAGCATGGGTGGTCGTGTGGCCCTTGCCGCCGCGGTCGCTCCCGGGTCGCCCGTGCGCGGGCTGGTGGTGGTGTCGGCGAACCCTGGCCTGACGTCGGCCCGCGATCGCGAGATACGAGCGGCCTCCGACCAGAGGCTCTGCGACGATCTCCTCAACGGCCCTCGCGACGCCTTTCTCGACGCCTGGTTTCGTCAGCCCCTGTTTCGAACGGTCGGCGAGGCCATGCGATCCCGCTGGATCGACGAGCGTCGCACGCTCGACCTCGCGCGACAGCGGGCGCTCTCGACGTGCTACGGGATCGCCGGGCAACCCGACCTGTGGCCTGCCCTTCCATCCCTGGCCATTCCCACCCTTCTGCTCACCGGCGCCGCAGACGCGAAGTATGCGGCGATCCAGGCGGTGATGGCGTCGCAGCTCCCCGACACGGAATCGGTGATCCTCGACGGGGCGAGCCATGCGCCCCACCGCGAGCAGCCCGGTGTCGTGCGGTCGCACATCGACTCGTGGTACCGTCGCCGCATGCGGCCCCCCGCTCCGTCTGCCGACGACGAGCCTCGGACCGTTCCCGACCATTCATGTCCTACCCCTACGTCCCAGAAAGCCAGACACGCCCCATGAGCCTGTATCCCTGGAAGCCTCTCGGCACGTTCACCGACATCCGATTCGAGCAGTTCGAGGGGATCGCCAAGATCACGATCAATCGTCCGGAGGTGCGCAACGCCTTCCGCCCCCTCACCGTCACCGAGATGCGGACGGCCCTGCAAGAGGCCCGCATGAACCCCGAGATCGGCGTGGTCATTCTCACCGGCGAGGGTGAGAAGGCGTTTTGTTCGGGGGGCGACCAGAAGATCCGCGGTGATGCGGGCTATCGCGACTCGGCCGGCACCGAACATCTCAACGTCCTCGATTTCCAACGCGAGATTCGTACCTGCCCGAAGCCGGTGATCGCGATGGTGGCGGGCTATGCGATCGGTGGCGGGCATGTGCTGCATGTGATGTGCGACCTCACGATCGCGGCCGACAACGCGATCTTCGGGCAGACCGGCCCGAAGGTCGGAAGCTTCGACGGCGGATTCGGCTCCAGCTATCTGGCCCGCATCGTCGGCCAGAAGAAGGCGCGGGAAATCTGGTTTCTCTGTCGGCAATACAACGCCCAGCAGGCCCTCGACATGGGCCTGGTCAACACGGTCGTGCCCTTCGACCGGCTCGAGGAGGAGACCGTGCAGTGGTGCCGCGAAATCCTCACGAAGTCACCGATCGCGATCCGCTGCCTGAAGGCGGCCCTCAACGCCGACTGCGACGGCCAGACGGGCCTCCAAGAGCTCGCGGGCAACGCCACGATGCTCTTCTACATGAGCGAAGAGGGCCAGGAGGGCCGCAATGCGTTCGTCGAAAAGCGTCCGCCCGACTTCACCCGCTTTCCACGACGGGGCTAGGCCTGCCATGCTCCGCATCTGGGTCGAGGCCGCCCGTCCAAAGACACTCCTCGTGAGCGTGTGCGCGGTCGTCATGGGCACGGCGATCGCGTTTCGCGATGGGGCCGCGCATCTGCCGTCGGCCGTGGCCGCGCTGATCGGGGCCTTGGCGATTCAGATCGGCACCAACTATGCCAACGACTATTTTGATGCCCGACAGGGGGCCGACACGGCCGAGCGAAAGGGGCCTCGGCGGGCCGTTCAGGCTGGCCTCGTGACGCCCGCGGCGATGCTTCAGGCCACGCTCATCGCCTTCGGCATCGCCGCGATCATGACGATCCTGCTCGTGATGCGGGCGGGATGGCCCTTGGCCCTCGTTGGCGGCATCAGCGTGCTCTGCGGCATCGGCTACACCGCAAGCCGCTTTTCACTCGCGTATCTTGGCCTCGGCGACGTCTTCGTGCTGGTGTTCTTCGGTCCGGTGGCGGTCGCCGGCGCCTGCTACGTGCAAACGCTTGCCGCTCCGTGGAATGCCGCCGTGGCCGGACTGGCCCCCGGCTTTCTCTCCGTGGGGATTCTCGTCGTCAACAACCTCCGCGACATCCAGCAAGACGCCCACGCCGGCAAGCGCACGCTCGCCGTCCGCTTCGGCGACGGGTTTGCGCGGGGGGAGTATCTCGCCTGCATGCTGCTGGCCGCCGGCATCCCGGTGGTGCTCCACCTCGGGCTCGGCTGGGGTGCACCCATTCTCCTGGCTTCACTGGCAATCCTGCCGGGCGTCGCACTTGTTCGAGGCATCGGCCGGACGAGCGGTGCGGCCTTGAATCCCTATCTCGGCCGCACGGCGGCCCTGCTTCTGCTCTACACGGGCGTGTTCTCACTGGCGTGCCCATGGGCGTGACCCCTCCCCGGCTCTATCGCTACCGCCTGCCGCTCGCGGCTCCGTTGCCCATTCCGGGAGGCGTGCTTCACGAGCGTGAAGGCCTCCTGCTCGGCATGCCCGACGCTCCTGCCTTCCGGTGGGGCGACGCATGCCCCCTGCCAGGCTGGAGCCGGGAAACGATCGACGACGTCGTGGAGGCCGCCCTCGCGGAGGACTGGCAGCGTCATCCCAGCCTCGCCTTCGCGCATCGGTGTGCCGCCGACGCCGCCCAGACCGAGCCCCTCTCCGTTCCGATCAACGCGCTGGTCCAGGGATCCCCCGAGCAGATGCTCGCCGAGGCCGACGAGGTGAAGGCGCTCGGCTTTCGTTCGGTGAAGGTGAAGGTCGGGCGATGTCCTGATGTCATGGCGGATGTCGATCACCTTCAGCGCATCGCTGAACGACTCTCGGCCGGCCAGCTCCTTCGGCTCGACGCCAATCGCGCCTGGACGCTCGCGGCCGCCGTGCGGTTTGGGGAGGCCGTTCGCACGCGCCATCTCGCGATCGACTACATCGAGGAGCCGGTGGCCGACCCCCGCGACCTCGAGGCGTGGCACCAGGCGACGGGCCTTCCCTATGCGCTCGATGAGACGTTTCGTGAGTCGCCATCACTCGATGCCTTCCCGGGGGCGACCGCGCTCATCCTCAAGCCCACGCTCATGAGCCTCGACTCGCTCGACGCCGCCCTCCGAAGCGGCCGTCGGCTCGTGTTCAGCAGCTGCTTTGAGAGCGGAGTTGGCATCCTGCACCTGGCTCGGCTTGCCGCGAGCCACGCAAAGGGGATCGCAGCTGGGCTCGACACGGTGCGCTGGCTCGCTGGTGATCTGCTCACACCGGGCCTTCGCATCGAAGGGGGCCTTCTTCACGTCGGCCCCGCCACCAGGGTGCGGCTCGAGGGGTGCCGCGAGGTGCGACGATGACCCACCACGCCTGCCCCGTCGAGGCCGCGGCCGCACGATGGACGGACCACCCCGGCCTGATCGCCGAAACGGGATCCTGGACGTTTGGAGCGTGGCACGAACGCGCCTCGCGACAGGCCACCGATCTCTCCGCCGCAGGCTGGCGGCCCGGCGACCGGATCGGGATCATCGACACCGCCACTCCCGACGTCGCCATGCTCGTCACGGCGGCACTCCAAGCGAACCTCGTCGCCTGCATCACATCGCCTCGTTGGACGCCGCGGCAGCTCGACCAGGCGATGGTCACCGCCGGATGGCGAGGGCTCGTGGCCGCCGACGGTGGCCCGGCCTCGATCGATTCGGTGCGGCCGTCGGCGTCGATCCGCTCACACGCCGCCGGCCACCTCGACACCATCTCCGGACTGGCGACGATTCTGTTCAGTTCCGGGAGCACCGGCCTGCCCAAAGCCATCGCCCACCGGCACGACGCCCACTGGGCGAGCGCGGCCGGGGCGTGCTCCAACCTGCCCCTTAGGCCGGGCGACCGGTGGCTCGTCTCGCTTTCGATGAGCCATGTGGCCGGACTCGGCATCCTGTTTCGCTGTCTGCATGCCGGCGCCACCGTGGTGATGCCCTCGTCGCACTCTCCCCTCGATCGACAGCTGCGCGACTGGCAGCCCACCCACCTGTCGCTGGTTCCGACACAGCTGAAGCGGCTTCTCGACCAAGGGTTCGATCCTCCCGCCGGCCTGAAGGCCCTGCTGCTGGGCGGCGCAGCGATTCCCCCTGGTCTCGTCACCCGCGCCGTGTCGCGTGGCTGGCCGCTCATGACGACCTACGGGCTCACCGAGATGGCCTCCCAGGTCACGGCCACGCACCCCGGAGCCGGACGTGCCGAACTCGCCACCTCAGGCCATGTGCTCATCGGTCGTGAACTGAGGATCGGCGACGGCGGTGAGATCCTCGTTCGTGGGTCGACACTCTGCGAGGGCTTCGTGCGCGACGGCATCCTGACGGCCGCCACCGATGCCGCCGGCTGGTATCACACGGGCGACATCGGTCATCTCGACGCCGCGGGCAATCTCTGCGTGACAGGACGCCGCGACAATCTCTTCATTTCCGGTGGGGAAAACATCTACCCTGAGGAAATCGAGGGGTGCCTGCTCGAGCTGCCGGAGGTGCGGCACGCCTGCGTCGTGGCCGTGTCACACCCGGAGTATGGCCATCGACCGTTTGCGTTCGTCGACGCCGCCTTGATCGATTCGGAGAGGCTCCGTGCCGCCCTCGCCGAACGGCTGCCGAAGTTCAAGATTCCCGATGCATTTGCTCCGTGGCCCGTCGAAACCCCGCTCAAGCCACACCGTCCATCGATGGCGATGCTGGCGGAGCGGCTTCTGGCGGAGATGCCGCGGTCGAAGAACCCTGGGTGATGATCCTGCGTCGCTGAGCGGTCTCACCGGGCCACGGCCGCGGCACGCTCCGCGGCGTCAAGCACGTCGAGGCCCAGGTTGGCCACGGCAAGGTCGTCGTCGCTCGAGCCCCCGCTGAAGGCGGCGAGGAGATGCCCCCCCGGCACGCGCCGGATCGCACCGCCTCGATACCCATATTCCCCCTTCAACGGCGTGCGACCTGCAAGGCCGCTGTCTTCGAGCGTGTTGGCCATCTCGGCCACCTTTCCGTAGGCGATCCCGAGCACGTTCGACTTCCCCTGCACGAACCCGCCGACGACCCGCATCCGGGAGTGCCAGCCTTGCGGCACGCCATCCGGCATGAACGCAATGACGGCCACGCCCTTCATGCCACGCCCTTCGGCCTCCTTGGCCATCACGTCGAGCGCCTCCGAAGCCGTGTCGGCAAAGGCCTCTGCATCCATCACGGCGTCGTTTGAAGCCGTTGCCGCGACGTCGGCCCTGGCCGCGACAAGACCTGCCAGCAGAAGGAGCCCCACAATCGCTTGGGTGATCTGACGCATCCTACGGGTGCTCCAGTGTGACCATCGGCAGTCGCCAAAGAAAACTCTCCCGGCAGCGACGCATCCTACTCCATGGCGGCCGCGTGACCGTGCATGCTGGCTGAGTTCCGCTTGAAATGCCCTCAGCCGCGACGGGCCCGACGCATCGCAAGGCCGCCACAGGCGACCGCAGCAACGGCCTCGACCCACAGGGCCGGCTCCGGCACCGTCCGAACCTGAAATGCGTTGATCGCCGGCCTCTGCAACGCCACGCCGTTCAGATCGAAACTCTGCGACGTGGCATCGGCCGTAAACGTGCCGAAGACAAACTGGCCGACGCCTCCTGTAGTGTCGGACGTGTTGGAATCGAGCGTCACGCCGTTGCCGGCGGTGGCGGTCACCGACCCGATGGGCGGAATGGGCGAGGAATTACTCAGCCACCACTGCAGCACATACGTCTGTCCGTTGGTGAGACCTCCGAGCGTGACGGTCAGCGTGTCAGGAAGGCCAGCGCCACCTGCCTCGTTGAGCAGCGCACGATACTCGCTGCTCAGGCTGGAGTACGGAGCGGAGGCAGAACCCAGACTGCTAAAAGCCGCGAGGAGGTCGGTCGACTCCGTGAAGGTGACATCTCCCACCGACACGGTCGTTCCGCTCACGGGATACGCGAAGGCTGCAAACGTGACGCCGTTCACCGTGGAAGGCGACACCGTGTTGGGGCCGACATTGTAGGCGTATATCAGCGAGCCGGTGGTCGAGACGTCACTGTCGCCGGAGATCGTTTGCGGAGTCTCCCAGGTGATGACAGCCGCATCGGCAGAGAGCGAAGCGGCCGCCGCCACGATCATGCAGCACACCACGGGAAAAGCACGACGGACAAACGTCTGAAGCGAGGACATGGGAGGGTTTCCTTCGGGGGGGAGGCGGGATCATCGGAGGCCTTGGGGCTGCACGATCGTTCGAAGCCCTCGAGTAAGAGTCAATTCGCCCGGCGACAAAGTGACGAATCGGGCACCAGCAGGGACGAATCGGGCGCCAGCCGTGGTGGGCCTGAGCGACTGCTTGTAGCCGCGCGACGGCACCCCTATCTTGAGAGGGTTTGTCCTACGGCGCGTCGTCGCGCGGTCGAACGATCGCGGGCATCGCGATCGAAGCCACGCGTGTGGTTCGTGGTCGTGGGCCCGAGGTGGCCCACCTGTCTCGCAGAGGGGAGCGTGATGAAGATCTTCTCGGTTCACCATCGTGCAGTCGACGGAGCGTGCCGAACGCTGATGGCGTGGCTCGCGTGCATGCCGGCCGTCTGGGCTCAGGCCACGGACACACCGGTAAACGCTCATGTTTCCGCCGTCGTGAAAGCAATCATGGCCGAGTCCGAGGCGACGGTGAAAGCCTTCAACTCGGGCGACGCAGCGGCGCTTGCCGCCATGTTCATCGACGACGGTGAACTCGTCGACGAAGACGGCACCGTCACTGAATCGCGTGCCGAGATCGCCGCACTTTTCGATCGATTCTTCACTCGCTTCCCCAAGGCAACGCTCGAATTGGAGATCACCGACGCGCGTGAGATTGGCGACGTCGTCGTGATCGAGGAGGGAATGCGCCGCATCACGACCGACCAGGGCGCGGCCACGGCGCAGGTGCGGTACGTCGCGGTGCGCACCAAGCAGGGCGACGCGTGGCCGCTCGCCTCGTATCGGGAGTTTTCCGACGACCCCCTGCCCAGCCCAGCCGAGATGCTCGCATCGCTCGATTGGATCGTCGGCGACTGGCTTGATGAGAGCCCCGATGGCACGACGCAGATCAGCTATCGCTGGAGCGACGACGGCAACTTCCTGATCGGCGAATACAACCTGTCGGTTGGTGGAAAACCGACGGCCAAGAGTGTGCAGCGGATCGGCTGGGATCCCGTCGAGGGCACGCTCCGATCGTGGACGTTCGACTCCGACGGAGGGTTCAGTGAAGGGGAGTGGCTGGGCACCGACGATGGCTGGGTGGTCAAGTCGGAGGCGACGCTTCCCGACGGCACCATCGGCTCGGCGACGATCACCATTCGGCCGTCCGACGCCGACCACCTGGTCGTGCTGAGCACCGATCGCATCATCGGCGGCTCCGAGGAGCCGGATTTCAAACTGGTCATCGCCCGCAGGCCTCCGCAACCCGGCAACTGACACGAACCGGCAGGCACATTCGTTTGTCGATTCGTGATTCCTGTTTCCCCCGTCATCGAGGAGAACCCACTCATGCGGCTTTCGGCTGGATGCGCGTCTCTCGCTCTTCTCGTCCTGCTGGTCAGTGGCGTGGCTGACGCACGGCCTGGCGGGGGCGGCGCGGCCCGCCCCTCGATGGGACGCGCTGGGGGTGGTGTGGCGCGGCCGGCGATGCCGGCAGGGAGGCCCACCATGCCGGCAGCGCGGCCCCAGATGCAGGCTCCCCGGCCGCAGATGCCGATGGCTCGCCCGAACATGCCGACCACACAGCGCCCCATCGGCAACCCGGGCGGTGCCGTGGGCGGCACGACACGCCCGCAGGTTCCGAATTTCCAACGGCCGACCGTTGGTTCCATGCAACGTCCGAACCTCGCGCGTCCGTCTCTCCCCAACGCATCTGTTCGTCCGCAACCACAGTCACCCATGCCCGGCATGGGGGCTCGTCCGGGTCTTGGATCGCTTCGGCCTTCGACACCCGCCACCATCCCGGGAGCGACCGGGCGGCCTGGCGGTGGATTTGCAACGAGACCGTCACCATTCCCTGGGCAGGGGAACATGGGCGGCCGGCCTGGCGGCGCAACGACGCTTCCCGGACAGATCGGGACGCGGCCCGGCGTTCCCACCACGAAGCCTTCATTTCCGACCCCCGGTCTTCCCGGCGCGGGAGGCGGCGTTGCGGGTGGCACTCGCCCCAACCGCCCCGGGCTTGGAGCGGCCAATCGCCCGACGACGCTTCCCGGAGCCATCGGTGGCAATCGTCCTGGCGTCGGCGGAGGTGGCAACCGTCCGACAACCCTGCCCGGTGACCTCACCGGCAATCGGCCGGGCCAAGGTGGAGGAAACGGACCGAACGCAGGTGGGAACCGTCCGGTCGGCCCTGGTGGCAACCGACCAGGGATCGGCGGCAATCGGCCCACGATCCTTCCCGGCGACCTGACTGGCAACCGGCCTGGCGTTGGCGGCAACCGGCCAGGCATCGGTGGCAATCGACCTGGCATCGGCGGCAATCGACCTGGCATCGGTGGCAATCGACCAGGCATCGGCGGCGATCGACCTGGCATCGGCGGCAATCGACCTGGCCTTGGGAACGACAACAACTTCTGGAACAGCGGTAACTGGAACAGCGGTAACTGGAACAGCGGCAACTGGAACAACAACATCATCGTTGGTGGTGGTGGCGGAGGCGGGGGCTGGAACGGTGGCGGATGGGGCTACCCGGGCTACGACGGTGGCCACGGCTGGAATCATGGATGGGTCAATCCGCACTACGACGGCTGGTACAACGGCGGATGGGGGAACAACTGGGGCTATAACGGCGGGTGGTGGGCACCATTCCTCACCGGTGCGGCGACCTGGGGTTTGGTCTCAGGTCTGAGCGGCTGGGGGCTTGGCTACGGCACCCTCGGCTACGACTATGTCAACCCGTACTACTCGGCGATGCCGGCGGCCGTGGTGGCGTCGTCCCCCTACGACTACTCCCAGCCGGTGATCATCACCAACTCCATCCCGGCCGATGCGCCGGCTGCCGGTGCCGACCCGACGTCGGCCCAGCAGCCCGTCACCACGGAGCCTGCCGCAGCGGCTTCTCCTGCCGATGCTGCCGTCGACGCGGCACTCAGCGCCTTCAAAGCTGGTGACTACGCCGGCGCGCTGGCCGGCTTCGACAAGGCCCTGGCAATTTCACCCAAAGACTCCGTGATCCACGAAGTGCGGGCGCTTGCGCTCTTTGCCCTCGGCCGCTACACCGAGGCAGCGGCGGCCCTCAATGCCGTGCTGGCCACGGCACCGGGCATGGACTGGACCACCATGAGCAACATCTACGGCTCGGTCGACGCCTACACCGGCCACCTTCGCACGTTGGAGGCGTTTTGTCGCGCCCATCCCGACGACGCGGCGGCCCAGTTCGTCCTTGCCTATCACTATCTTGTCGGCGGCCACACCGACCTGGCCGCAACGGCCCTGAAGACGGTTGTGTCCGAGCAACCGGGAGACGTCGTCGCCAAGCGGCTCCTCGAGGCGATCACGCCGCCTGCCGCGGAGCGTCAACCTCCGTCATCGGATCCAGGCACCGCACCGACGGCCGAAGCGGCGTTGCCCGAGATCGATCTCGTGGGCACGTGGAAGGCGACGAGCGGCAGCGACACGATCGAGTTGACGGTCACGGCGGAATCGGCGTTCACCTGGAAGGCAACGCCCGACGGCAAGCCGGTCGTCGAACTCAAAGGCACCATCGAAACCACCGCCGATGCGGTAGCACTGATCAGCGAGTCGGCAGGCACCATGATGGCCAAGGTCACGCCTAAGTCGGCCGACTCCTTCGAGTTTGCCCTGCCCGGCGCACCAAAGGAAGCCAAGCCGCTCGTGTTCACCCGCCAGCCATGACCACGAGAAGACGCAGCTCTCTTCCAGCTCACGTCTCGTCACTGAGCATGTCGGCATAGGCGCCGTGCAGCAGGCTGGTCTCCTCGATGCCCAGACGCGACATGAGGTCGGCGGCGATCGCGTGGCCCTCTGCCTCTGATTGCCCTTCCCGAAGCACTACTTCGAGTTCGACGAAGTCGCCGAGCCCCACGACGGCATCGAGGTGCACGCGGGTCTGCCCCACGACAAAAAGATGCCGCGTCTTGTCGACGACCCTGGTTTGCCCAAGAGCCTGATCGAGAAGGCCGAGAAGGCTTGCCGCATCCTCGACCGGCATCACCGTGTAGTCGGATCGCTTGCTGCCAGCCGTGTCGGAACGGCGGTACCAGATGAGCTCACACCGACCCGTGGCGATCTGACGAAGCTTGAGCCGCCCGGTCGTGCACGCAAAGAACACATCTCGCTGCACGAGGGTTTCGCCGGGACCATCGGCGATGGCCCTGACCCTCGCGTGGATCGCCTCGGCATCTGGTACCCGAGCCTTGATTTCGACATTGGTGGGCATCGCCCCGTCACTCCACGGGCCTGGCATCCATCTCGTGGTGGACCGCCGATCCGGGAAGCGTACCCGCGTGGGAAACGAGCTGCGTCCCCTTTTTGCTCAAGCCGCGGTAGGATTGCGGCTTTTCCGCCCCGCCCCACGTCACCGACCATGTTTGATCCCGTCCGCGGCCAGCCCGACTTCCCCGCCCTCGAAGCCTCGATCGCCGCCTGGTGGCGCGACCACGGCACCTACGACAAGTCGCTCACACGGCGACGTGGCGCACCACGATTCGTCTTCTTCGAAGGCCCGCCGACCGCCAACGGGATGCCTCATCCGGGCCACTGCCTCACCCGCACGATCAAGGATCTCTACCCCCGCTACCGCACCATGCGAGGCCAGTTCTGCGAGCGGAAGGCCGGCTGGGACACCCACGGCCTGCCGGTCGAGGTGGAGGTGTGCAAGGAACTCGGCATCCACTCGAAGGCCGAGATCGAGGCCTACGGCGTGGAACCCTTCATCCACAAGTGCCAGGAGAGCGTCTGGCGCTACATGAAGGAGTGGGAGACGCTCACCGAGCGGATCGGCTTCTGGATCGATCTCTCCAAGGCGTATGTCACCTACCATCAGTCGTTCGTGGAAAGCGTCTGGTGGGCCCTCGCCGAACTCTTCGACAAGGGCCTCCTCTATCAGGGCCACAAGATCGTCTGGTGGTGGGCCCAGGGAGGCACCGCCCTCTCGAGCGGCGAGGTGGGCCAGGGCTACCAGGAAGTGGCCGACCCGAGCGTCTACGTCGCGTTCCCGCTGCTCGACGACACCGGTGCACCAACCTCCCGCAGCCTCGTGGCCTGGACCACCACTCCCTGGACGCTGCCATCCAATCAGTTTGCGGCCGTGAAGGCCGACCTCGACTACGTCGTGCTCCGTGACGCGGGTGGCGCCGATGCTGCGGAATACATCGTGGCTGAGCCGCTCGCCGCAGGACTCGGCGAGAAGCTCAAGAAGGAGTTCGAGGTGGTGGATCGGATGCCCGGCGCCGCGCTCGTGGGCCGGTGCTACCAGCCGCCATTCGACACCTTCCGACAGCCCGGCAGCCCTGCCACGGCCCCGCTCGCCGCCGGTGGCCACGAGGCGATTGCCTGGCGCGTGGTGGCGGCGGATTTCGTGACGACCGATTCAGGCACCGGCATCGTGCACATCGCGCCGGCCTTCGGCGAGGTCGACTACACCGTCCTCGTGGCCGAACAGGCCCGGTTCGCACCCGGCAGCGGCCCGTCGCTCATCAATGCCGTCGCGCCCGACGGCACCTTCACCGACGCCTTCGGCATGGGAAGCGGCCGGTTCGTGAAGGACTGCGACCGCGACATCACGCGCGACCTGCGAAGCCGTGGACTGCTCGTCCACCAGGAGCAGTATGTCCACGATTATCCGTTCTGCTGGCGGGCCGACAACGACCCGCTGATCCAGTATCCGCGGCAGAGCTGGTTCATCCGCACGAGCCAGTTTCGCGAGCAGATGCTCGCCAACAACGCCGCCATCGAGTGGCTCCCCGAGCACATCAAGGACGGCCGTTTCGGCAACTTCCTCGCAACCAACGTCGACTGGGCGCTCTCCCGCGAACGCTACTGGGGCACGCCGCTGCCGATCTGGGTGTGCGACGCCACCGGCAAGGCCGAAGCGATCCGGTCGTATGCCGACCTGCTGGCGAAGCCCGGGGTGCTGGGAGCCGACGTGTTTGCGAAGGCGAAGGCGGCCAACCCCGACCTCTCCGACGACCTCAAGGTTCACAAGCCCTACATCGACGCCATCACCTACGACTCCCCCTTCGCCGCCGGCGGGCGGATGCGGCGGGTGACCGAGGTGATCGACTGCTGGTTCGATTCGGGGGCGATGCCGTTTGCCCAGTGGGGCTGGCCGCACCAGGGCCACGCGGAGTTTGAGTCGCAGTTCCCCGCCGACTTCATCTCCGAGGCGATCGATCAGACCCGTGGCTGGTTTTACAGCCAGCTGGCGATCAGCACGCTGCTCTTTGGTCCGTCGGAGGTTTCCAGCCCCGACGTCCGTGCCTGGCCCCATCCCTTCAAAACCTGCATCGTGCTCGGCCACATGCTCGGCGAAGACGGCCAGAAGATGAGCAAGAGCAAGCGGAACTACCGCGAGCCATCCGAAATCTTCGACCGCTACGGCGCCGACGCCCTGCGATGGTTTTTCCTCGCCGGTCAGGCTCCGTGGACGAGCATCCGCTACAGCGAACGGGCCATCAAGGAAAGCATCCCCGAGTTTCTGCTCCGGTTGTGGAACGTCTACTCCTTCTTCGTGATCTACGCGCGGATCGACGGCTTCGACCCCGGGTCGGCCCTGGCTGCTCCCGGCATGCTCGATCATGCCGACCTCGCCACGGCCAGCGGCTGGAGGCCCGTCGCCGAGCGTGGCGAACTCGACCGCTGGATGCTCTCCGAGCTCAACGCCACGGCGGCGGAGATGACCTCCCGCATGGATGCCTACGACCACTTCGGCGCCGCCCAGCGGCTCTCGGCGCTCGTCGACGCGGTGAGCAACTGGTTTGTGCGCCGCAGCCGTGACCGATTCTGGGCGCCGGGCCGGGCCGACGGCGGTCCCGACGCCAACGTCGAAAAGACCGACGCCTACTGGACCCTCTACGAAACCCTGCTCACCATCTCCAAGCTCGCCGCACCATTCGTGCCCTTCACGACGGAGGCGATCTGGAAAAACCTCGCCGGCGTGGCCTTTTCGGGCCGCGCCCCGGAGAGCGTGCACCTCACCGACTATCCAGCCGGTGATGCGGCGCTCGTCGATCACGACCTCGTTCGTCGGATGGCGGTGGTGCGCGATATCGCCTCGCTCGGTCGTGCGGCCAGAGCGGGCGAGAAGCTCAAGGTGCGACAGCCGCTTCAGAAGGTCGAAGTGATTCTCGCCGACGCGCGTGCCGACGATGCCGCCTGGCTCGAGGCCCACGCCGACCTTGTCTGCGACGAACTCAACGTGAAACAGTTCGAGGTGTGCGGCGAACCCGACCGCTACATCACGCGATCGGTTCTCCCCGACCTCAAAAAGCTCGGCCCGAAGCTCGGCAAGGATCTCCCGAAGGCCCGCGACGCGCTCGTGAAGGGGGATGCGGCGGCCCTCCTGGCAGCCCTGGCAGCGCATGGCCGGGCCGAGGTGCCGCTTGCGGGCGGTGGCGTGGCGGTGATCGAACCTGGCGACGTGCTCGTACGGACCACCGCCAAGCCTGGCTGGGCGGCGGCGGAAAGCCCGCGGGCAGTGGTGGTGATCGCCAAGGACCTCACGCCCGAGCTCATCGCTGAAGGACTCGTGCGCGAGGTCGTGCACGCGATCCAGACGGAGCGAAAGCAGCTCGACCTCGACTTCACCGACCGGATCGACCTCGTCTTCGCGACCGAATCGGAGGCTCTCCGAGCGGCCATCGAACACCATCGCGACTATGTCGCGTCGGAAACGCTCGCCGCCTCGCTCCACTTCGGCACGCCTCCGGCCGGGGCCGAACCCCACGACATCGACGGCCATCCGCTGGCAATCGCGGTCGCGAAGGCATCCTCATGAGCGATCCTTCTGGCCAACGGCGTCCGCTGCGTCTGGCGGTGCTCCTCTCCGGCTCCGGCCGCACGCTCGACAACCTGCTCGAAACGATCGCGACCGGCCGACTGTCGGCGAGCGTCGAGATGGTGGTGTCGAGCCGGGGCGACGTTCGCGGCGTGAGGATCGCGGAGGCCGCCGGCATCCCCGTGACCGTGCTGCCGCCGAAGGGGCGATCGATCGACGCATGGAGCGACGATATCTTCGCCGCCTGCCGTGCCGCTCGGCCCGACCTGATCGTGATGGCCGGCTGGCTCCACCTCGTGCGGATTCCGGCCGACTTTACCGGCCGCGTGATCAACATCCATCCTTCGCTCCTGCCGGCCTTTGGCGGCAAGGGTTTTCACGGCATGCACGTGCACGAGGCCGTGATCGAGCGGGGGTGCACGGTGTCGGGCTGCACGGTGCATCTCGTGGACGACGAATACGACCATGGTCGGATCCTGCTGCAGCGGGCGGTGCCCGTGCTGCCCGACGACACGCCCGAATCCCTCGCGGCGCGGGTGTTTGCGGCGGAGTGTGAGGCACTCCCCGAGGCGATCGGTCGCGTCGGCATGGGCCGCTGACCTCGGGCACCCGCGGCCAGGCCAACGGTCGTATTCGGTATGCTGGGGGGTCGCGGAGGCCGATCGACGGCCCGCGTCGTCCCTCGCCACGCAGCACGGAGTTTCTCATGCCACGGTCGCTCGGCAACATCATCGCCGACTCCATGAAGGTCTCGGTGTCGTATGCGGAACGACTCCTCACGGACGTGCCGGCCGACCGTGCGGCCCGCTTCCCTTCGCCGGGCGGCGTGGTCGTGGCGTCAAACCACGCCGCCTTCATCTACGGCCACCTCAGCCTCTATGCCCCGAAGATCCTCCACCAGATCGGCCATCCGGCCCCTTCGGTGCCCGAGGAGTTCGAACTGCGGTTTTCGAAGAACGCGACCTGCCTCGACGACGTCGACGGCGACCTCTATCCGGCGTTCGACGAGATCGTCGCGTTCTTTCTGGAGGGCCATCGAATGACCATGGGCGCGCTGCGGAGCACCCCCGACGCCATCTTCGACCAGGGGAATCCGGCCGAGGGGCGGATGAAGGACCTCTTCCCGACGATCGGCTCCGCGCAGGCGTTTTATTGCGGCGGGCATATGATGATGCACCTCGGCCAGATGAGTGCCTGGCGGCGGATGATGGGCCTCGGCCCGGCCTGAGCATTCGAACGACGATCCTTCACCCGGTGAACCTGACTGCTTCCCCACGGAGACAACCTGCCATGGATCACGCCCATCATGGACTGCTCGCCCACGTGAAAAGCCGCCTCATCTGGCTCGGCATCTCGCTGTCCGTGCTCGGCATCCTCGCGATCGCAGCCCCCTGGCTGGCGGCGACGGTGATCGACATGATGGTGGCCGGTGCCCTGATCGCCGCCGGTGCCGCCCAACTCGCCGCCGCCGCGGCCACGTTTACCTGGCGAGGCTTTTGGATGACGGTGGCGTGCGGCGTGCTCTCCCTCGTTGCCGGCACGGCCATGCTCGCGATTCCCGTCGAAGGAGTGCACGCGCTCGCCTTCTTCCTCGGCCTTCTCTTCCTTTTCGAAGCCGCCGCCAAACTGACGGCAGCCTTTGCGCTCCCGGGAGATTTTCCCTGGGGCTGGATCCTGGCCGACGGACTCGTCACCGCCATTCTCGGCGGGCTCTTGATCATGAGTCCTGCGGAGCAGTCGGGGCTCTATCTTGGCACGCTCATCGGGATCAACCTGCTGGCCAGCGGGGTTTCGTTTCTGGGCTCTGGCTTCTGGCTGAAGCATCGAATTGGCTAGAGCGCATCTCCGCTACGTGTAGCGACGAGTTGATAATCCTGAGCGGGTAGGCGAGGGGGTCGGCGAACGCTCGAGGAGCCTTGGGCGTATCCTCGCCCCGGCGACGAGACTTTTGCCGCCCCCGAGCCGGCGATACACGTATCTCAGACGCGCTCTAGCACACATCGAACGCACGCAGATCGCCTTCGTGGCGCCGTGACCACGGGAGGCGAGGGGATCGGCGCACGCCCGCGTCATCACTCCGAACGCGACGCCAGGTGGTGAGCCACCCGGTCCCAAAATGCCGTCGCCGACGGCCAGGCGGCGAGCGTTTCGATCGCCACGGTTTCGGCCCCCTCGGCTGCCGCGTGGGCCAGTGCCGCGCGAACGAGTGCCCTTCCCACGCCGCGGCCACGCACGTCGGGCGCCACCACCAGAAAAGGAATCGACCAGCGGTCGTGCGCGCGGGCCCTCACCGTCAGAAGACCGGCCACGCCCACCGCCACACCGTCGGCATGACAGGCCCACACCCGTGAACGTCTTCCATCGGTTGCTGTGAGGTGCCGGGCCAGGCCCGCGGCCGACAGCGAGTCTCCAAACCCACCCGTCCCGCGGCAGGCAGCCACGACCGTCGTTACCGCGACTGCCTGATCGGCAGGAGCCACTTCGACCGGGTTCCAGCCTTGATCCACCACGTGTCGCCAACCAGACACGGCAAGGTGACGAACAACAACGCTCATGGTGGTGACGATTGTGCCGACAACGCGGCGCTCGTGCCCGCAAAAACCTCGCAACGCAGCCATTTTGTGACCGCATCCACGCACCGGCGGTCTTACGCTTGGGCCGTCAGACTTTGCCCGACCGGCACGTTTTCGCGCCCCATGGCAACAGAGCACATGAAATGCTCATTTCTGAATGTTTTATGCGCGGATTCGGTCATGCAGTGATACTTTTCTTGACATTTCTGACTGCTTCTCGGTAGGTTTAGGATCGCTATGGCTGGTTTTACCCACAATCTTGATCGGCGGAGCAAGCTCCTCGACCTCATACGGGTCCGTGGCTTTGCGTCGCTCGATGAACTTGTGCGGGAACTCGGGGTGTCGGAATCGACGGTCCGCCGCGATCTCGATGCCCTCGAGGAGCAGGGATCGGCCCGACGCACCCACGGCGGGGCGCTCTACGCCGGTGGCATGCCGCGGCTGGCCGAGTTTGACGAGCGGCAACCGGCCCATTGGGCTGCCAAGCGTGCGATCGCGACGAAGGCTGCCGAGGCGATCGGCGACGGCGAAACCGTCCTGCTCGATGGCGGCACCACGACCTACGAGGTGGCACGGCTGCTCGTCGGCCGCCCCCTCCAGGTGGTCACCAACAGCCTGCCCGTCGCCAATCTCTTCGCCTCGGAGTCGCGGACCGACCTCGTGCTGCTCGGCGGCTATGTCTCGCCCCGCACCGGTGTCTGCCTCGGCCCCTACGCCAATGAACTCCTCGGCCGGCTCCACGTGACCACCACGGTGCTCTCGGCCGCCGGCATCGCCGACGAGGGTCTCTTCAATGCCCACCTCCTGCTCGCCGAGACCGAACAGGCGATGCTTCGCGCGGCCGGCCGCGTGATCGTCGTGGCCGACAGTTCCAAGTTTGGCCAGAAGAGCCTCACGCTGGTGGCGCCGCTCTCGGAGATCGACATCGTCGTCTCCGACGATGCCCTCGCCGACGACTGGCGCCGCCGGATCACCGAGGCAGGCTCCGAACTCCTGATCGCTTCTGTCCCCACCGACGCCGCCGAGCCTGACGCCAGTCAGCCCCCTCGCCGCCGCCGCCACGCCTGAGGCTTCCATGGCCATCGCCACTCCCTCACTCCCTGGCATCCCGTCCGGCCTCGACCACGCGGCCGTCGCCCGCATCGTCCGCGAGATCGTGCTCGCGACTCGTGGCGTGCCGCCGTCCCAGGCGGCCGTCGCCCGCACGACGGAGCCGAAGCTCGTGGTGAGCATCTCGGCCCGCCATTGCCATCTCACCGACGAACACGTCGTGAAGCTCTTCGGCCCCGGGGCCACGCTCACCCCGATGAAAAACCTCTACCAAGACGGCTTCTTCGCCGCGGAGCAGACGGTGATGCTCGTGGGCCCGAAGCGGAAGATGCTGCCGACGGTTCGCGTGCTCGGCCCCACCCGGAAAGCCTCGCAGGTGGAACTCGCCTTCACCGACGGCATCTCCCTCGGCATCGACCTGCCGGTGCGGGCCAGCGGCAAAATCGCAGGCACGCCGGGATGCGTGCTCGTGGGCCCCGCGGGTGCGATCGAACTCGGTGAGGGTGTGATTCGTGCCGAGCGGCACGTGCACATGAACTACGCCGACGCCGACCACTTCGGCGTGAAGGACGGCGACCGCATGAGTCTGGTGATCAAGGGTTCCTGCGGCACGGTTTTTCGCGACCTGCTCGTGCGGGCCGACGCCACGAGCAAACTCGAGGTGCACATCGACACCGACGAGGGCAACGCCGCCGACCTCGACCACGCCTCCGGCGTGGAACTCATCCGACAGACGTGACCTCATGGCGAAAAAGAAGGCGGCCAAGCGATCACGACGACAAGACACAACCGTGCAACCGGCGTGTGCCGGTGCGGTTGGCGGGGAAGGCCCCGCGAAGACTGGTTGGTTGTTCGACTCTCCAAGGGAGCAAAAGATGGCGAAGCATGCGGAAGCCCTCGGCATGATCGAGGTGAAGGGTTTCACGACCCTCGTGGAAGCGGTGGACGCGATGATGAAGGCGGCGAACGTCACCTTCATGGGCTGGGACAAGATCGGCAGCGGGCTCGTGACGGCGTTCGTCTCGGGCGACGTGGCCGCGGTGAAGGCGGCGACCGACGCGGGTGCGGCGGCCGGCGGCCGGATCGGCGAGGTGGTGAGCGTGCAGGTGATCGCGCGTCCGCACGAAGACCTGCAGATCGTGCTGCCCACGGCCTGAGTGGCCCGGACAGCGACGATCGACTGGACGACTGACTGATTCCAAACACAACGTATCCCCCATCACAAAGGACATCGAATGAACACGGCGATCGGTATTCTGGAAACCAAAGGTCTGGTCGGCCTCGTCGAGGCGACCGACTCGATGGCCAAGGCGGCCAACGTGAAGATTCTCAAGCGCATCAGCATCGGCAACGCCTTCGTGGCGACGGTGGTGCAGGGTGACGTGGGCAGCGTGCGTGCGGCCGTCGAGGCCGGTGCCAATGCCGCCCAGCAGGTCGGCGAACTCGTCGCCAGCCATGTCATCCCGCGGCCGGCCGACAGCCTCGTGACGGCGTTCTTCTCCTGATCTCCATCCCGCACGGTCCTTCGCCGGTCCGTGCGGGATGGTCGGCCCGTCACCGGAGCACACCATCATGAAAATCCTCGTCGCCAATCTCGGCTCCACGAGCTTCAAATACCGACTGTTCGACCTGCCCGAAGGGGCCGGCGGCGCCGGTGAGGAGCGTGAGCTTGCCCGCGGCGGCGTGGAACGGATCGGCGCCGCCGAGAGCCGGGTGTATGCCTCGGTGGGCGGTCGGGCGATCGAGTCGGTGTGTCCTGTGCCGAACCACGCCGTCGCCCTCCAGGCGGCGCTCGAGCAGCTGACGGCCGATGGCGGTCCGCTGACGAGCGTCGACGAGGTGGCGGCGGTGGGATTCAAGGCGGTGCACGGTGGCCGCGTGAGCGGCGTCGTGCGGGTGGGCCCGAACGTGCTCGCGGCGATGGAGGAGATGGCGGCGGTCGCCCCGGCGCACAATCCTCCCTACGTGCGGGCCATGAGGCTCCTTGGCGAGCGGATGCCGGGCGTGCCGCTCATCGCCGCCTTCGAGACGGGCTTCCACGCGACGATCCCCGATCACAATGCGCTCTACGCGGTGCCGACCGACTGGGTCGACCAGCACCTCGTGCGGCGATGGGGATTCCACGGGGCGAGCCATCGCTTCGTGGCGGGAAGGCTTGGGGCACTCGTCCCCGCCGGGCCGAAGGGGCTGCGGGCGATTTCCTGCCACCTCGGCGGATCGAGCAGCGTCTGCTGGATTCGCGACGGCCGGAGCGTCGGCACGTCGATGGGAATGAGCCCGCAGTCGGGGCTTCCCCAAAACAACCGAGCCGGCGACTTTGATCCGTTCGCTCTGCTCCATGTGGCAAAGCAGACGGGCCGCCCCTTCGAGGACCTGCTCGTCGAGCTCTCCGGCAACGCCGGGCTCGCCGGCATGTCGGGAACCTCGGGCGACATGCGCGACCTCGAAGAGGCCGCCGCATCGGGCAACGCCCGCGCCCAGACCGCGATCGACGTCTACGTGGCGTCGATCCGGCATTGGCTCGGTGGCGGCATCGTGGAGCTCGGCGGCCTCGACGCCATCGGGTTTGCCGGCGGGATCGGTGAAAACTCGCCGCTCACCCGCGCGGCCGTGGTGGCAGGCCTCGATGATCTCGGCATCGTGCTCGATGCCGAGGCCAACACGGCGAAGGCCACGGGTGAACGAGCGATCCACGCCCCCTCGTCGCGGGTCGCGATCTGGGTGATTCCCACCAACGAGGAACTGATCGTCGCCAGGCAGGCGCGTGACCTGCTGGCATCGGAACGTGCAACCGCGAACGGAAAGGGTTCCTGATGTTCGTCGCGCTGGTGACCGGATCGATCGTGGCCACGCAGAAGACGGAGGCGATGGTCGGCCACAAGCTGCTCGTCGTCGAGCCGTATCGCCTCGACGAGAAAACGCGATCGTCGCTCGTGTCGACGGGACGCACCTTCATCGCCGTCGACACGCTCGGCGCCGGCGAGGGGCAGTTTGTGCTCGTCACGCAGGGCTCGAGCGCCCGCCTCACTCCCGAAACCAAATCGCTGCCCATCGATGCCGTCGTGATCGGCCTCGTCGACGCCGTTCGCGTCGAAGGCAAGGACATCTTCAGCAGAAAGTGAATCCCATGAGCACCACCGCCCCCGACATCGCCGCCATCGTTCGTCAGGTGATCGCCGAGATCGCCGCCGGAGCGCCCGCCCGCAGCACCCCCGCCCCGACCGTCCCCGCCTCGGTGTCGCTCGCCGGCGCCCATGGCGTGTTTTCGTCGGTGGACGAGGCGGTCCGCGGCGCGTCCGAGGCCTTCGAGCAGCTCGAGCGGCTCGGCGTCGAGGGGCGTCGCAGGGCGATCGCCCATATCCGTCGGATCGCGATCGACGACGCCGAGGAACTAGGCCGGATGGAGTTTGCCGAGACCACGATCGGCCGGCTCGACCACAAGATCGAGAAGCTGAAGGTGCTCGGCGAGAAGGTGCCCGGCGTCGAGTTCATGCAGAGCCAGGTGTTCAGCGGTGACCATGGCCTCGCCGTGATCGAGCACGCCCCCTTCGGCGTGATCGGCGCCATCACGCCCGTCACCCATTCGCTTCCCACCATCGCCTGCAACGCGATCAACATGATCGCCTCGGGCAACGCCGTCGTGGTCAACCCGCATCCGAGCGGCCGAGGCGTGGCGGCAGAGGGCGTGCGACGGTTCAACGCCGCCATCCAACGCGACATCGGCATCGACAACCTCATCTCGCTGGTCGCCGAGCCCTCGCTCGAGTCGGCCGGCCAGCTCTTCAACCACCGCGGCGTCAAGCTCATCTGCGTGACGGGCGGCCCAGCCGTGGCGAAGGCGGCGCTCCAGTCGAGCAAGCGGGCGATCGTGGCCGGCCCCGGCAACCCGCCGGTCGTGGTCGACGAGACGGCCGACCTCGACAACGCAGCCCGCTCGATCATCGCGGGCGCCGCCTATGACAACAACCTGCTCTGCATCGGCGAGAAGCAGGTGTTCGTGGTGGCGAGCGTGT
>JAFMIU010000096.1 GCA_017853835.1 Pirellulales bacterium
ATCAGCTTCGTCTCGAAGGCGTGGGCCAGTTCGCAGGCCTTCGCCACATCCTTCGCGAGATACTGCTTGAACGGCACGTAGGCGTTTTTCGTGCCGTCGGGCTTGTCGATCAGCTTCACCTTGCCGATCGGCGACGCGATCGACGCCACGTTGAGCCCGTATTCGTCTTCCATGTGACGGATCTTCTGGATCTCGCCCATGGTGAGTTTCATGACGTTCTTCACCCCCTTGCCCACGTCGATGTTGCGGAGGCTGTAATACTCGAGCCCGATGGCCGACAGCGCGGTGAACTGCTCCGTTGCCGTGAGATGGAAGGCGGCCTCGTCGGCGAGGGCGGAGAGGAGGACGGTGGGCTGCGGCACGGGCGGATACCTCGAAGAGGAAGGGCGACGGACGGATGGTTCACGCCTGCGGGGGCAGGTGCTCGCCGGCAGGATGCGACACCACCAACCGCGAACTGATGCCACCCCGTGGCGTGAAGTGGGCCACGAGCGTCATGCGTCGGGGCTGGAGCACGGCCACAAGGTCGTCAAGAATGCGGTTGGTGACGTTCTCGTAGAAGATACCCTCGTTGCGAAAGGCCTGGAGATAGAGTTTGAGGCTCTTGAGTTCCACGCACGTCGCGGCGGGGATGTAGCGGAAGGTGAGGGTGCCAAAATCGGGCTGGCCCGTCTTCGGGCAGACCGAGGTGAACTCGGGGCAGATGATCTCGATGAGGTAGTCGCGCCCCGGAAACTGGTTCGCGAACGTCTCGAGCTGGTCTCGGGATGGTGGGTTGGTTGTTGTCATGATGGGAGCAAGTGTGCCATGGATGTCTCCGACACGATAGCCACCACCGTGGCGGCGGGGCAGGGGAGCGGTCGACGGGCGGTCGTCCTCCTGTCGGGCGGCCTCGACTCGGCCACCGCCGCCGCGTGGGCGGTGGCGCAGGGGTTTGCGGTGGACGCCCTGTCGATCGACTACGGCCAGCGTCATCGGGTGGAACTCGACGCATCCCGCGACGTCGCCAGGTCGCTCGGTATCGCCCACCATGTTTCGCTCGCCATCGACCTGGCCGCGTTCGGCGGAAGCGCCTTGGTCGATCCGTCGATCGCCGTACCCCACGGCCGATCCGCCGACCAGATCGCCCACGGCATTCCGGCCACGTATGTGCCGGCCCGCAACACCGTCTTCCTGTCGCTCGCCCTCGCGATGGCGGAGGCCCGCGGCGCCGAGGCGATCGTGCTCGGCATCAATGCCGTCGATTACAGCGGCTATCCCGACTGCCGTCCGGAATACCTGGAGGCCTTCGCCCGCATGGCACACCTGGCGACGAAGGCGGGAGTGGAGGGGAGGCCGATCGAGTTTCTCGCGCCCCTCGTGACGCTCTCGAAGGAGGCGATCATCCGGCTGGGCCTGTCGCTCGGACTCGACTACGGCCTCACCACGAGTTGCTACGATCCCGCCGCCACCGGCCGCCCCTGCGGCGACTGCGACTCCTGCCACATCCGTGCGGCCGGGTTCGCCGCCGCTGGTGCGGCCGACCCGCGTGTCACCACCAGCCGCTGGCACTGAACCCATGCGCATCGCCGAAATCTTCGCATCGCTTCAGGGCGAGGGGCTGCTCGCCGGCACTCCGAGCACCTTCATCCGCACGAGCGGCTGCAACCTTCGGTGCGTCTGGTGCGACACCCCCTACACCTCGTGGCGACCCGAGGGCCGCGACCTGACCGCCGACGAGGTGCGCACCGAGATCGACGCGCTCACGCCGCACCACGTCGTGATGACCGGCGGCGAGCCGCTCCTCGTCGAGGAGGCGATCGATCTCTGTCGCCTCCTTCGCCAAGCCGGCCGTCATGTGACCGTCGAAACGGCCGGCACCGTGCTGCCGACGGGCAGCGAGCCGTGGTGCGACCTCGTGTCGATCAGCCCGAAGCTCGGCTCGTCCACGCCACCGGCCGACACACCGGGGGGCTGGGGGCCGCGTCACGAGCAGGGGCGGCGACGCGACGACGTGGTGCGGGCCCTCGCCACGGCAGCCCCCTATCAGATCAAGTTCGTGGTGGAATCGGCGGCCGATCTGGCCGAGGCGGAAGCCTGGCTCGCCGATCTCGGCGACGGCATCGACCGGCGCCGCGTGTTCCTCATGCCGCAGGCACGCCTCCCCGACGAACTCGCCGGCCGAACGGCCTGGCTGGCGGGCGAATGCCGGCGGCTCGGGCTGCGGCTCGCCCCTCGGCATCACATCACGTGGTTTGGCGGTCGCCGCGGCACCTGACCCACCGCCGATCGGCGGGCCGGCTCAGGCCGGTTTCGCGGGCGCGTGACCGCGGGGCCCGAACGCGAGCACGGTCGCCGCGCCGGCGGCCACCACCAGCATTCCGGCCAGGAAGAACGGGCTCACGCTCGACAGCGATGTTTCGTGCAGGGCGAGGGTCGTCAGCGTGTTGATCACCGGCGCGCCACCAAACACGATCGGCATCACCGTGAAGGGCTTGCCGCCGAGCGTGAACGCGAGGATCGTTCCGAGGGCGCCGAGGGCCCCGAGCGACCCCGCTCCGATGCTCCAGAGCACGCCAGGGACGTTCCATTCGCCCGTGTCGCCGAGCGGCGTCAGAAGCATCAACGGCACCATCACGGCGATCACAAAATACGACGCCCCGATGCAGATCAGCGGCCGCAGCCGGCTTCCCCCCATGGCCCCCTGCCCACGATGGAGCACCGGACCGTAGGCACCCCACGACAGCATCGCCATCGCCACCGAGAGGAGCACGGCCACGAGTCGTTCGGCACGCTCCTCCACCGTCTTCTTCACCGGAGCGGCCGTTCCCCCCTCGGCCGCCACCACGGCGGCCGGTGCGGCCGCGGGCGGTGCCGTCTGCGGTTTGAACACGAGCACCGTCACGGCGCCCGTGATCACCAGAAGCAGTCCGGCGAGATACGGGGCCTTGAGCTGGTCGAAGGATCGATTCATGGCGGCCGAAATGATCGTGTTGATCACCGGGGCGCCACCGAAGACGAGCGGCATCACGTAGATCGGCTTGCCGCCGAAGTGGAGGGCGAGAATCACCCCGAGCGCGCCGAACGCACCGGCGGCGCCGGCCACGAGGCTCCAGAAGATTCCCTTCGTCGTCCAGGCGCCCTTTTCACCCTTGAGCAGCAACACCGACGGCACGAGCACCGCGATGAGGAAGTAGGCGATGCCGACGCACACAAAGGGCCGCAGCGGCGAGTGCATGTCTTCGCGGCCGAAGTGAAGCACGGGGCCATACATGCCCCAGCAGAGGGCGGTCAGCCCGATCGCGCCCAGCATGCCGAAAAACTGCACCATCACTCGCTCTCCTCGTGTCGTGACACTCGCCGACGATTCGCCGCCATCATACCCACGATCCCTGGAAGCAACCCGGCCTGCCGGCTCATGCGGGGCCGCGGCGACGCTCCAGCAGGGTCATGACGGCATCGGCCACCTCGTCGACGCCGATCGTCCGCATGCAGTCGTGATGGTGGAGAGGGCATTCCCGTCGATCGCATGGCGAGCAGGGAAGCTCGCGTCGGATCTCCACACATCGTTCGGGATCGGATCGGCCGAGCCGCAGATCGGTCGGCCCGACGAGGGCCACCGTCGGCACCCGAAACCCGGCGGCGATGTGCCTTGGCCCGCTGTCGCTCGACACGGATGCATCGGCGCGTGCATACACGCCCTTCGAGAGGCTCAGCGGCAGGTCCGGCACCTCGGCGAGACTCTGCACCGCCGTTGCGCCGGCCCCGGCCACGATGGCGCGGGCCTGATCGCGGTCGGCCGGCCCGCAGTGCACGAGCACCCGCACCCCCGGCACGCGGTCGGCAAGCCTGGCCGCCAGCGCGGCATGCTTCTCGACGCCCCAGGCGCGGGCGGTGCCGTTGGAGCTGTTGTCGTTGAGCACGATGAGCGGACCGTTTCGACCGGGAAAGAGGCTGGCGAGCACCTGATCCGCCTGTGCCTGCTGGGCTGCGTCGATGGCCAGCTCCACGTCCAACGTCCCTCGCGGCATGCCCGCAGCCTCGCCAACCTCCAGGAACGCCTGAGGAGGCGGCACGATCGCCGCGCCGCGATCGGTCGTGACGACATCGGTGAGAAGCCATCGCCGGCGATGCCCCGCATGCCCCACGCGTCGCCTGGCCCCTCCGCACCAGGCCAGCGCCGCCGATGAGAGCGAGTTGGGGAGCACGAGCGCGACGTCGGCACGATCGCGCCTCAGGTTTCGTGCCGCCGAGCGAAAGTCGTGGGCCGGATTGCGGCCGTGGCGGTCGTAGAACACGTGGTCGTCGATCCAGCCGGTGCCGGCGAGCAGATCGGCCACGACCGGCCGCATCACGCCGGTCACCCGACCGGCCGTCCCCACGTGCGCCCGCACGGCGCGGAGCAGGGGGGTGGCCATCACGGCATCGCCCACCCAGCGCGGAAGAATCACGGCCACATGCATCCCGAAAACGTAACGGGAGGACCGCTCATTCGGCGAGGGCAGTTCTGCCGCGGTCGTCAGTCCCGGGGCCGCTCGGGGATGGTGTGTCGTCCCACGGCGACCCATGCGGCAGCCGATGCGGTGGCGAGCGTCACTCCTCCCACGCCGGCGATCCACGCGAGCTGAAGCCTAGCCGAACCATCCACGAGCGCCGGACCGATCGCGATGATGCCGGCAAGCGAGCCGACGACGAGACCGGCTCCCACGGTGACGATCGTTTCCGCCACGAGCAGGGCCCGCACCCGCGCGAGCGTGAAGCCCACCGCCCGAAGCACCGACAGGCTGCCGAGCCGCTCAAACACCCCCTGCAGCTGCACCGCAGCCACGCCCGCCGTGCCGAGGAGAAGGCCGAGGGCCCCGAGCGCCTGAAACCCTCGGAGAAAGGTGTTTTGCACCGACTGAATCGCCGCAAGCCGATCGATCGCCAGCTCGCACGACACCCCGGCATCGCGCCACGCCGCGCGCAGCGCCCCCGGAAGCGCCGTGCGTGCCGCGGCGTCGATGCGTGACGCGTCGACGAGCGCCATGGCGTAGCCCGACCGCGACGGAAAGAGCCGTTCAAACTGCTGCTCGTTCACGATGACCCGCCCCTGCAGGATTCCCGGCTCGAGCAGCCCAACGATCTCCATCGTGACGGCCTGGCCCGTTTCATCGGGGAGCGAAAAGCGGCTGCCCACGCCGCCGAGCTTCAGTCCCCACTGGGCGGTCGCCTGGTCGAGCACCACGGGCACGGCCTCGCCGCCGCCAGCCAGAAGCTGCCAGGGGCTCGACGACGCCCCGCGATCGAACGGGGCGTGTGCCACGAATCGAAAACGGTCGTCGGCGAGAAAATCATCGCCCACACCCACCACCGTGGGCCGCATGGTGGCGTAGAGATTCGTGCAGCTGGCATCGTCCCCGTCGCTCGCCCGAAGCCTGGCGATGCGGCAGGCGGCGAGCGCCGCATCTTCCGCCGCGGTGAGGCCGAGCCCGGCCCGCACCACGGCATCGCTCGGGTCGATCGAGGTCGGTTCGCCGAACCGTGCGATGATGGTCCATCCGCCCGTGGCCGAGTGGGGATCGTTCGGATCGGAAGGCAACCTGACGGCGAACGCCGACACCGCGACGATCAGAAACTGCCCACACGCCACGATGGCCGCGATGGAGAACCCTCGGCCGGGACGAGCGGCAATCGTGCGGGCGGCCAGCCCGGGCAGCGTACGAACGGCCGCCGTCGCGGCACGGGCGGCAAACCTCCACCGCACGAGGGCGAGCAGCCCGGCCAGCGCGGCAAACCCCGCGACAAAAAAGAGCCCCACGGCAGCCGAGGGCATCGACCGGCTCATGATGGCGGCCGCGGCGGCGATGGCCAAGCACGCGCCGGCCACCACGAGCGACCACCGCCGATCGGATGGGCGGGGAAGCGGCTCGTCGCCGCGACTCCGCAGCAGCGTCTGGGGCGGCGTTCGGCCCGCGCGGAGGGCGGCGACCGCCACCGCGAGGATCGCCAGCCCAAACGTCGCCAGTGCGGCACCAGTAACGGCCACCACGGATGTCCCCGACGATTCGAACACGGCGGCCGATCCTCCCGCCACGTCGCGATTCCACGCGCTTCCAAGCACCACGACGAGCACGCGGGTCCAGAGAGGGCCGACTGCCGCTCCACCGATGATGCCGACCGCCGCAGCCCCCGCGCCCACGGCGATGAGCAGGGCGGCGAGTCGCCGTGGCGCAAAACCGATCGCCGCCAGCGTTCCCAGGGCTTGCCCCTGCGCTGCCACCAAGAGACGAAACAGGAGCCACACGAGCACGAGGCCGGCCGCCACCACGAACGACGACAGGGCGAGGAAGAGTCCGCCGAAGGGTGTCGATCCACGCGACGCCGCGATTGCGTCGGCTCGGAGCGGCAGCACGCGAAGCCCGCCCCGCTCCGGATCGATGGCCGCCGCGAGTCGCGCCGGCAGGTCGTCCATGGGGCCGGCGACGTGCCAGGCGGTGGTTTTCCCAAATCGGCCCGCGGCGATCTTCCGGGCCGTCGGCAGCGACACAAACGCCTTCGGCGTGGCGCGATGCTGTTTCCAGTAGCGGTCGTCTTCGTCGTGAGGCGGAGTGGACCGCACCCGCGAGGCGTCGAACGGAAAGGGCGGATCCCAGTCGGCGATGGAATCCTCGTCGGTCACGCCCTCGATGTCGGGCACGAGCGATCGGTCGATGGCCGCTCCCGTCATCTCGGCGATGCCCACCACCCGCACCACATCATCCCGCTCGGCAACGCGGCCATGAATCGTTTCGGGGCGGAAGCATCGGAGCGTCAGGGTGTCTCCCACCTCGACCGGACATCCTTGCGAGGCGAAATCGTCGGCCATCCACCGGTCGATGATGATCTCGTCCGGACCCGGCACCGGCAGGGTGGCTCCGTCGGCGGCAACGAGGGGCCCGGCGGGCAGGGCCGTGGAATCGATCCCGAGCACCGTGGAATACGGGATCCGCACCCGCGCCTCGGGCGCCGCCTTGAGCGGCACGATGTCGTTGGCGAGGAACACGAGCGATGGATGTCCCCCGGCCGGCTCGAGCACCTCGGCCGCCGCGCGATCGACCTCCGGCGGGATCACCAGCCGACGGCTCGACAGCCGCCACACGCCGTCACCGACCGGTTCGTTCGCGAGGCCGTAATCGGCAAGCGCTGGAGTGAGCCGGCTTCGAAGGGTCGCAGCGGCCCCTTGCGGTCCTCCGCCCGTCGCCATCACGACGTTGGCCACGGGCCCCTCCCGCAGCAATCGCTGGGCGTCGCCCAGCGACATCACCACGAGCGGCTCCGTCGATTGCACGGGCCTCAATGAAAACCGACCGAGGCCAGACTCGGGCAGCACGCCCGCCACGCGACATCGTCGCCCCACCGCGTCGTCGGTGCGCCTCCCGAGCGGCGAGTCGGCGGGCACGACCGATCGCTTGGGTAGCCGCACGACCACGTCGCTGCCGTCGGATGCGTCGAGCGACGTGGCGAGCGGTTGATTGAGCCACACCGCCGCTTCCTCGAGCGGAGGCGGCGCCGGCTCGAAGCCGAGGGCGGCCGGGTCGTCGCACGCCAGGAGCGTCGCCTTGATCGCGGCGGCTTCCGACCCCATCGTCACCGTCACGGGAAGCACGAGCGCCGGCGTGCAGGCCATCGATGGCAGCGGCTCGGCGTTCCCCGCGGCGAGTTCCTGCGCCAGCTCCTGGCGAAAAAACCCCTCGCTCACGACGGCCGCGTCGATGCGTCCGAGCCGATCCACCGCGAGGCGAAGGAGGCCCTGCTGGATCACACCCCCCACCCCCAACGCGCCGGTGATGGCTGCCGCCACCACCGCACTCGCCGCGGCAAGGGCGGCTCGTTGCGGCCACCACTGCCGTCCCAGGGCGCGGGCAAGGCCCGCCAGCGTCCGCACCGGGGCGGTCATGGCGAGAGCCGTCCGTCGCGTAGCTGCCGCACCTCGCCGATGCGCTCGGCCACCTGCGGATCGTGGGTCACCACCAGGAGCATTCCTCCCGATTCCATCACGAGTTCGACGAGCAACTGCGTGACCTCGGCGGCGGTCACCGAATCGAGCTGACCGGTCGGCTCATCGGCGAGCACGAGCCGAGGCGAAAGGAGGAGCGATCGCGCCACCGCCACCCGCTGCCGCTCGCCGCCCGAGAGTTCACCCGGGCGATGCGTCATCCTGGCCCCAAGCCCCACGCGCTCCAGGAGCTTTGTGGCCCGAGCGACACGATCGAGCGAGGCATTGCCGGCGGCGAGTGCCGGCACGAGCACGTTGTCGAGGGCCGTGCACCCGTCGAGAAGATGGTGTTCTTGGAAGACGAAGCCGATGCGACGATTCCGGAAGGCGGCTCGTGCGGAGGCTTCGCCCGCGTAGGGATCGACGCCGTCGAGCGTCACGCGTCCACCGGTGGGCGGCTCCAGCCCGCCGGCGATGGATAGGAGCGTGCTCTTGCCCGATCCGCTCGGCCCCATGATCGCGAGACGCCCTCCGGGAGCGAGCGTCAGATCGACGCCGTCGAGCACGCGACTTCCGTCGCTCCCCGAGAAGACCTTCGTGATGCCATCAAGCACGAGCATCGACCGAGGCCCATTCAGGAAGGGATGTGGTAGGCCCCGAGGCGACTGATGATGGGATCGGGAATCGGCACCGCCTCCGGCTTGCGACCGGGATGAAGTCGGCACCGCACCACCACCACGCGGCCCTTGGCCACGGCTCGCTCACCCTGGGAAAAGGCGAAGCCGTAGGTCACGCTCGTGCGACCGATCGCCTCGATCGTCACGGCGATGTCGACCTCGTCGCCGAACCGGATCGCCGACGTGTAGTCGCACGACACCGACACACGAGGCCAGCTCGCGTCGACCCCGTCATCGCCACGATCGACCACGGCCACACCGACCTGGCGGAGCAGTTCGTGCTCGGCCGACTCCATCCAGAAGAAGAAGGCCGAAAAGTGCACGATTCCCGCCGCGTCGGTGTCGCGAAACTCGACGCGGCGGCGGGTCGTAAACGGCCCCATGGCGCTGCCATCCGGCACAAGGAAAACTCGGCGACGTTCGCCTACTCGCCCACGTAGGGGAGCAGTGCCATGAACCGGGCCCGCTTGATCGCACTGGTCACGGCGTGCTGGCTCGCCGCCGTGCAGCCGGTCTTTCGGCGACCGAGAATCTTGGCCTGCCGGTTCACAAGCTTGCCGAGCAGTTCGAGATCCTTGTAGTCGACATACATCGGCCGCGGCCGGGCACCGTCGATGAAGATCGGGTCGCGCCGCTTGACCTTGGCGCGGGGCTTTGCCTTCTTGCGGGCGGTCTTGGCGGTCTTGCCACGGGGTCCTGCAAAACTCATCTGGGTCTTCGAGCCTTCCTCACGGGAGAAACTGTTGATCGGGTCATGCCAGCGTCGGCCAGCCACCATACTAACACGCTCGCGGGAGCCGGGCAGAGCCGCTCCGGCCCCCGCGACGCGATTTTGGGATAACACCCGGCGAAGTCGTGAAACCTCTCCGGGGCAGTGGGCCGGAGATTAGTAACGGTCGCCGCCGTAGCCGCCGCCGCCGCCACCACCGCCGCCGCCGCCGTAGCCGCCACGGCCACCGCCGTAGCCACCACGACCGCCGCCGCCGCCACCGCCGCCGTAGCCACCACGGCCACCGCCGCCGTAGCCACCACCGCCGCCGCCGCCGGCACGCGGGGTGCGCTCACGAGCCTCGTTCACCGTCAAGGGGCGACCGTTCATCTCGTGCCCATTGAGGGCCGAGATCGCAGCCTGCAGGCCTTCGTCCGTCTCCATCTCCACGAAACCGAAGCCGCGCGAACGGCCCGTCTCACGGTCAGAGATCACCTCGGCGCTCCGAACGGCACCGTGGGCGGCAAACATCGCTTCGAGATCCGCAGACGTGGTGGACCAGGGGAGGTTCCCCACGTAAATCTTCCGAGCCATAAAAACTCAACCTCAAGAAATCGGGAACTGTTCACGAGCCAAAAATCGACCAGTCGACCATCGCCGAAGCACGAACCGCAGTTCCCGGACGGAGACAAGTGCGGACGAGAGTCTGTCGAACATGCGAAGTTGTACCAGTTACCCCCCTGGGCGACAACACCCACAGCCGCCCCCGAAGGCCGGATTATTTGGGGCTGAAGCCGCCTGACGGCTTTGTCAGGAGCCTTCGGCACGCGGGGCGGACGGCCCGGAGGGCTGCCATTCGCCGCACCAGTCACGGGCGTCTGTGAGAGGCCACACCCCCACCAGCGCGAGGCGATCCTGGTGGGCCGATGGCATGGCGGGGGGCATGCGGCGGCACTGCCCCCATCCGGAACCATCCCCAACCGTCGGGGCTGGCCGCCAAAACGTGCATGTCCGGCACGCCTCCGACCCGTCGCGTTCGCCTGCTGCATCCATGCGGTCAGTATAGCGCGACCCGATCGACACGGGGAAACTTCCCGCGTCAGGCCGCCCGGCCCATCGCGGCTGCCGACCGCCCGACCGGTCCCGAGCGGATCGTGGCCAGCCGTTCGGCCCCAGGCACGCCCTCCCGCACGAGGCTTCGAATCTCCGCCAGGCGATCCGGCGGGCAGCGTCGTTCGATGTCGTGGCGGTCGGTTTCAATCGCCCTGGGGAGCCGCCAACGGCCAGCCTGCACATAGGGAAGGCCGCACCGCACATTGGCCCGCATTCGCCGATGGGGACGGCCGAGCCAGGCATGCAGCGGAGCCATCGTGGCATCGATGTCGTCGAGCAGATCGGCAAAGTTCACGACGTACAGCGGCGATGGAAGGTGCTCACGATCGATCGCATCGAGAAGCGACTCGGCCGCCGACGCGATCCACGACACGGTGCCGTCGAGCGTGTTGTCCAGATCGACCCACGACACGGCCACGTGCACGGGATCCCGCACGACCACCACGAGGGGTGTGCCCGGAGCCCGCCGCATCACGTCGGCGAGATGCACGAGGTATTGCGGCGCCTTGTCGACGAGCGGTGCGTCGTGGTTCGGCAGCTTCTCCGACGAACCACGAAGCAGCCGATACCCCTCCTCGAACGTGGCGCATTCGCGATACCGCTCGAAAAACCCAGGCCCGGTCTGCCAGGCTTCCTGAAGGTTGGTGGCAAACGGTTCGGGGATGCCCTCGCCCGGTGACTCCGCCATGAGCAGCCCGCCTTCGAACCGGCCGATCATGTCGGTCGTCTGCACGACGACATCCTTGAGAAGGGTGGTGCCTCCCTTGGCAAAGCCGGTGAGGATGCAGCCCAGCACGCTGGAGTCGATCCGCGGATGAAAACGATACACGTCCATGGCGCAGCCTCATGGATCCTGGAGATGCCTCGCCAAACGGCCAACTCCGCTCGACGCGGGGAGGACGATAGAATTTCACCTTCCGCAAACGCAAGGCGATTTATCGCCTTCATGCCGCGAGCCCACGTTGCAGCCCATCGGGCGCAAGGGCCTGCCGGAGGTGAAGAAGAGCGAGTTACCGGCCTGATCGGCGGCGAACGCTTCGCTGGGTTCGCATGATCACGAACGTCGCCACGCCGGCCACGAACGAGGAAACGACGGCCGGTTCCGGTACGACGACGAGTTGCAGGCTGCCCGACTGGAAGTAGGCCGCCTTGCCGCCGCCGAGATCGTAGGCACTGCCGATGCCGACGTTCTGGAGATTGGAGAGATCCACCGTGCCCGCGATGAGCGTGTAGGTGCCTTCCGGCGTGCTGCTCGAGAGGCCGACGATGTCATCCGCACCGAAGTTCGAGCCGACCTGGAACGAGGCTGTTCCCGTGGCGGTCAGCGGAACACCCGTGGAGAAGTCGTAGGCCAACTTGCTGCCACTGCCGAAGGCGAAGTCGCCAAGGATCGTGCCCGAGCCTGAAAGCACCTGGCCGGTTCCGAGCGAGAAGGCCGTGTTCCCTGACACGTCGAACGTCGCTCCGGTGGCGATGCTGATCGCGGCGCTCGACCCGATCGAGCCCACGCTCGTGCCGGAGTTGCCCAGCCGCAGGGTGCCCGTGCTGATCGTGGTGTTGCCCGTGTAGGTGTTGGTCCCCCGAAGGATCAATCGTCCGGAGTTGCCGGTGCCGCTCTTCACGAAACCGCCGGTACCGGAAAAGACACCGTCCAGGAAAACGTCACCGATTGTGTTCGTTCCAGTCTGCCTGGTTTCGACCGTCAGGTCGCCGGTCAGAATTCCGCCCGACGTGATCGTGAGGCTCTTCGAGCTTTGAGCCGAGTCGTCCGTATTCATCAGGATCGAACCCGACGATGGCAAGACGGCGTTGCTGAGCACCAGGGGATTTCCACGGGCCGTCACCCCGCCGCCACTGTCGACATTGATCAGATTGCCCGCCGTCAATGCCGAACCACCCGTGTAGGTGAGCCGCACGCTGTTGCGGATCGTCACCGTGCCGGAGCCAAGTGCATCTTGGTTCGTGAAGAACAGACGAGTGGCGGGGCCGGTGACATCCCAGTTGACGTCCGATGCC
>JAFMIU010000097.1 GCA_017853835.1 Pirellulales bacterium
TTGATCAGCCGTCGACAACGAGTAACACCAACCGTATTTCGGGCACCACGCCCAGTGGTCTGACATGGGAAGCCGTTGCCACGGGCACGGCCCTCCCGATCCGCTCGACCAATACCGCTGCCAACGAAGCTCCCGGTGCCGTGGCCTACTACAACGTGGTCACCGGACAGCTGCAGATCGACCCCAAGGGCTGGGATCTCTCGCTGTTCAACTTCACCTACGCCACCGGCACGGTGAACGTGAGCCCCGGCGGAGCCGGCCCGATAGTCGTTCCGGTTAGCTCCGGTACACTTCCGTGGCCTATTGATCCAATCAATCCACCACCGGGCTACTTTCCACCTGGCGTCTCGGGCAGTATTTCCAAGAATAGAATTGGTGGCGCTGTCAGTCTTGTGTCTTCTCCTTCTACGGTTTGGTTCAACGAGCCGTGGTCCTTCCCGCTCGGCCTCATCGACTCGGGCAGCCTTGCCGTCGTCGGAGCCAACACGCAGAACTGGAAGGTGTTCGGTGTGACGGGCAATGCCAACGCCAATATCCTCGGCTACGGCAACTACGTCCACGTGTTCCAGTACACGATCAACGGAACGCAGGGCAACCAGGTCGGTGCGGTGATCCCGGTCGGAGTTCCCGAGCCCTCCACCATTATGCTTGCGGGCATCGGGGGCGCCGCCGCCGGAAGCTACGACTATCGCCGCCGTCAAAAGCGGGCCAAGCGTCAGGCCGCGTGACGCAGGCCGACCTGACCATTGCTCGCGGGAGCATTTACTGACAACCGATTCTGAAAGCAGCCGTAGGTGCAGTGCAATGAAACGCACACATTCCTCATGAATCCGTCGTGATTGAGAGAGAATCGTGACGCTGCGGCCAGCGTGAGCTGTTGAAAGGCGTTTTTGGGCCAAAAAAGTGCCCTTGCAACGGACCCTTCCCACGACGTATTCCCCCTCCTGACGTTCGTAACCCACTTGGAACCGCTGTTGCAAGCACCCACCCCGTCGCACCGAGCACTCGGAAGCCGACGGCAATCTGGCCGGCCCTTGTTGTCGTGAGCGTTGGCTCACGTTCCTCTGCCGGTGGTGCTGCACATGGGATTACGTTCCCTCCGGGCATGAGTGGATTGTCGTTTCTCCGTGACTCGTTCGACAGGGCGGGGCTTGTCACTCGTTTTGTCCCTCTCTCACGGAGTCATCAGTCATGCGATTCTCTCTCTCACTTGTCGCGGTGGTTGTGCTCAGTTTTTCAAGCCTCGTTTCGGCTGCTGTTTTTGATCAGCCGTCGACAACGAGTAACACCAACCGTATTTCGGGCACCACGCCCAGCGGCCTGACGTGGGAAGCCGTTGCTTCGGGCACGGCCCTCCCGATCCGCTCGACCAATACCGCTGCCAACGGTGCCGCTGGCGCCGTGGCCTACTACAACGTGGTCACCGGACAGCTGCAGATCGATCCCAAGGGCTGGGATCTCTCGCTGTTCAACTTCACCTACACCACCGGCACCGTGAACGTGCAGCCTGGTGGGTCCGGCCCGCTCCTCTATGCGTCGGGCACCTCGCCCGTCAGCGCAACGGTTTCGGGCGCCACGGGTGTGGCCAACCAGCTGACCCTGCCGGCCGGCACGTGGGGTGGCGGTACGACCGTCTCCAAGACCCGCGTCGGTGCCGCGGTGAGCCTGATCGCCACCCCGACCCTCGCCACGAGCTACGACCCGGGCAACGGTGCGGCCAACGGCAGCTCCCCCTACTCGACGAACCCGATCGGCACCCCGTGCGTGCCCGGCTGGTTCAATGAGCCGTGGTCCTTCCCCTACGCCGGTGACGCCGCTGGCAGTGCGATCGGCCTCATCGACTCGGGCAGCCTCGCGGTCGTCGGAGCCAACACGCAGAACTGGAAGGTGTTCGGTGTGACGGGCAACGCCAACGCCAACATCCTCGGCTTCGGCAACTACGCCCACGTGTTCCAGTACACGATCAACGGAACGCAGGGCAACCAGGTCGGTGCGGTGATCCCGGTCGGAGTTCCCGAGCCCTCCACCATCATGCTCGCCGGCATCGGTGTCGCCGCCGCCGGGAGCTTCGACTACCGCCGCCGGCAGAAGCGGGCCAAGGGTCAGGCCGCGTGACGAGGTCTCGGTTGCGTCACCAACGGTGCTTGACGTTTTCTGTGGTCGATCGATTGATGTGCTTCGCCGGAGTCAACGGAGGCCGTCAATCAAAGTCGCACGCTCTCGTTTTGGGTTCTCTCCTGCAAAGTAGTTTGACATCACTCTGGTCGTCGTGAGCAAGGTTTTCACGGGGCCGTTTTATGAAAGGATTTCATATCATGACGGGTGCATCAAAGTGTGAATCGGTGTCGTGGCAGCGTTGGATTGCAGTCGTGGTTGCGTTTGTGTCTGTGACAGTTTCGTCTCGAATCGCGTTCTCGCAGGAGGGCATTCCTGCCGTCTCGTTCGTTGCCGCCCCGTCCACGGGTTCTCAGGGATTCGCCGACTTGGGCGCTCCCACCGCCAACACCGGCAACATCAACACCGCCACGTTGCTGTCCTTCGGCAACATGGTGTCGAACGGTTCCCAGACCGGTTACTTCACCGGCCTCGTCACGCAGGTGTTTGGATCCGTCAACCTCGCCCCTGCCCTGGGCACCAGCATCTCGTTTGGGAACGGAACGTTCGGCTCGTTTGCGTCGACGTCCATCACGGAGCAGACCAACTCCTCGGGTGAACGCAGTTTTCTCGCGATTGGGAACTACTCAGCAGGAACGTTTGATCCGTCGCTCACTCCCAATCCGGCTCCCGCCAGCATGACGATCAGCTTCACGCAGACGCCGCCGAGCATCGGTGCGATCTCTGCGTCGGCCACGCTTGCCATTCCTCCGGTTCCAGAGCCCTCGACGCTTGCGTTGGCAACTGCAGGTCTTGGCGTCGGCGTCTTGTATCTGAGGCGTCGACAGTATCGAGCAAGCTCCCGCTGAGGTGAACCACGACGCATGGTTTGGCATCAGAGCGTTCCCAGATGCCGAGTTTGACACACGGCAGGGCAGCTCCCGGTCATCCTTTGCCCTTGGTGAAACGTCAAAACCGTACGACCGATGCCGTGACACTGTCGAGAGGATCAGGAACGAGCCGAGTCAGTTGTGCCACGGCTGGTCGGGGACGTGCCGGATGCGGAGCCACTCGACCAATCGCTCGTCTGCCGCGTGCCGCATCGCCCGCTGCCAGAGCGTGGCCACGTCGCCAAAGACGAGTTCGGATGACGCGTCGGCCACGATCCATGATCCCGTTTCCATCTCCGCTTCGAGCTGGCCACCTCCCCAGCCCGAGTAGCCGGCCAGCACGATCAGCGGCGACCACGCATCCCCCACGAGGTCGACGATGTGATCCTTGTGACGGGTGAAGCACACGCCCGGCACGATGGTGTGCTCGGCACGACCGGGATCGTCGTGCAGCGCCACCAACGGCCCCTCAACGGGGCCGCCGATCATCAGGGGTTGGTCGCCCGGACAGGGTTCGTGGAGGGCGTCTTGCCATACGGCGTCGAGCGACGTGCCCGCGGGCCGGTTGATCACCACACCAAAGCCCCCCTCCTCGTCGTGGTGGATCATGAGCACCACGGCCCGCATGAAGTTGGGGTCCCGGAGATCGGGCGCGGCGATCAAAAGCTTTCCCGCCAGCGAGTCCATGGCCAAGCCTCGTTGCCTCGCGCGACCGGCCCCGCCGGGCCAGCCGCACCATCGCAAGCCTACCGCAGGCAGCGATGGGCCGAGGTCAACGGGCGCCGCCGCCCGGCCGGGCCCACACGAATCGCTCACATTTCCACGCTGTGTGCGGAAAAACCGGTCTGCCCCCGGAACGGCTCGAAGCCTACGATCCCGTCGGCGGAATGCGGTGCGGCGCTGCAGGGATCGCCGCGGGTCGTTCAGGGGAAGAACGATGTCCGACGCCCGTTCGAAGCTGTTCGTGCTCGACACGAATGTGATCCTTCACGACAGCGGCTGCCTGCGGAAGTTTGCCGAGCACGACGTGGCCGTGCCCATCACGGCGCTCGAGGAGCTTGATCAGTTCAAGCGGGGCAACGAAGACATCCACTTCCAGGCTCGCGAGTTCCTTCGCCGCCTCGACGCCCTCACCGGCGACGTGCTCTCCCGCGAAGGCAGCCCGCTCGGCGAGGGGCTCGGCTCGATACGCGTGGTGCTTGGCCACGGTTCCGATCCCAAGCTCGACGATGCGTTTCTGCAGGACACTCCCGACCACCGCATCCTCCGCACCACGCTCGCGCTTCAGGCCGAAGAGTCGCCGCGCCAGGTGGTGCTGGTCTCCAAAGATACGAATCTTCGCATGAAGGCGAAGTCGCTGGGCATCAACGCCCAGGACTACAAAAGCGACAAGGTGCAGGGCTTCGACAAGCTCTATTCCGGGCGACGGATCGTGGAGGGCCTGGCCTCGGAGACGATCGATCACCTCTACGCCAATGGCGGCGTGCTGCCGGCGGGGATGCTGCCGCTGCCGCAGGCGCCGGTGGCCAATGAGAACTTCGTGCTCCGAAACGGCAGCAAGTCGGCCCTCGCCACCTACCGTCGGCATGACGACTCCTTCCACCGGATCGAAAAGCTCACGTGCTACGGGATCACGCCGCGCAACGCCGAGCAGTCGTTTGCCCTGAAGGCGCTGATGGACGATTCGATCCGTCTCGTGACGCTCGCCGGTTCGGCGGGCACCGGCAAGACGCTCCTGGCGCTCGCGGCCGCCCTTGAGAGCCGACAGAAATATCGCCAGATCATGCTCGCGCGGCCGGTCGTGCCCCTGTCAAACCGGGATCTCGGCTTTCTGCCGGGCGACATCGCCGACAAACTCGATCCCTACATGCAGCCCCTCTACGACAACCTCACCGTGATCCGTCACCAGTGCGGCGACGACACGCAGGCCGCCCATCGCATCAACGAGATGCGGGAGTCGGAGAAACTCGTGATCACACCGCTGGCCTACATTCGCGGCCGGAGCCTGCAGCGCATGTTTTTCATCGTCGACGAGGCGCAGAACCTCACGCCCCACGAGGTGAAGACGATCATCACGCGGGCCGGCGAGGGCACGAAGATCGTGTTCACCGGCGATGTGGCCCAGATCGACCAGCCGTATCTCGACGCGCTGTCCAACGGGCTCAGTTACCTCATCCACCGAATGACTGGGCAGCCGATCTATGCCCATGTGACGTTGGAGAAGGGGGAGCGGTCGGAACTGGCCGACCTCGCCAGCGCGTTGCTCTGAATCGGCAGCGACGCCATCGATCACCGAGCACGACGGCCCCGCCGAGGCCCAGCATCGCCCACAACGGCACCGCGGGCTCCGGTACCGCCTGCACGGCATCCTGCCATGTCGTCGCGAAGCGGATCTCGTCGAGCAGGACGTCGTCGTTCGCAAAACCGGCGCTGCTGGCACGACCGCCGTCCCAGTTCACGCCCGTGATGCCCGTGTCGACGAAAAAACTCGTGCTGTTCGTGATGCCCGTCCAGGTCGAGGAAGCCTGGCTCAGGTTGGGATCGACATAGCAGGTGAGTGTTTCGGCGCTGGCGTTGCCAGACATCTGAATCTTGAGAAGCACGAGATGAGGCGTGTAGCTGGAGTTGCCGGTGATGACCGTCGTCGTCCCGAATCGAAGTGTGGCGGGGAGCGCATTGCCGTTGGTGGTAAACACCGACGCCGGCGTCGTGCCGCCGCTGGTGGTGACCAGGCCTGGGAGCGTCCAGATGGAGGCGTTTTTCGCAGCGTAGAGGCCAATTTGAAACGACCACCAGATTTCTTGGCCGCTGTCCGGGATCGGGGTCTGGAGCGTTCGCGAGAATCGCTCGAAACTCGTGCCGTCGCCGACGGCCCAGGTTTGAAGGTGGTTGCCCGACGTGACCAGCCCCGGATACGGGCCGAGGGTGCCTGTCTGCACCTGAATGGGGAAGGTCGCGCCGTACGTGGCCGACCACGCCCCGTTCCAGCCCCAGCCGCCGTTGGTCGACGCGCCGAGGTTCGTCCCGGCGGCATACTCGAACGACTCGATGGCCAGGAGCGTCGCCTCCGCGTGGCACGGAAGAAACACCGCCCCGATGAGCAGGCACAACGCGATGAATCTCAGCATGGGGCACGCATCCGACAGGTCCACAGGCGCAGTCAATGACTCGGATCTGCAAACGGCGTGCCAGAGAGGCCGCCGTCGCGGGACTGTTGCCGCAAAGAGACGTTTTGCCGGGCAACACGAGTCGTGTGGCGTCATGCTCGCTGGTCGATGCCACCGCCATTGGAGCGATTCGCCCCATGGCTTTGGCCGTGCATGGAGCGAATTGCACCAGTCCCTGGGGCAAATCGCCCCGCGCCCCACGCACACCAGGGGCACACGGCTGGCCCGTCAGGCGAGGTCGTGGCGGATGGCCCACAGTGCCGCCTGGGCGCGATCCCTCAGCGACATCTTCCGCAGCAGGTTCTGCACGTGTTCCTTTACCGTCTCGATGGAGATCTCGAGCGCATCGGCGATCTCCTGATTCGAAAGGCCCATCGCCACCAGCCGCAACACCTGCCCCTCCCGTGCCGTAAACTGAACGCCGCCGGCCTGCATTGCCTCGCGTTTCACCATGCGTCCGGTCATTCGACGCATCTCACCGCTGCGTGACGGCGTGCCCCCCTCGGCGGCGCTCGTCACGGCAGCGATCAGCTCCGCTCGGGTCGACGACTTGAGGAGGTAGTCGTGGGCGCCCGCGGAAACCGCCCGCGCGACGTAGGTGGGATTGTCGAACGCGGAGAACATGACGACGCGAGCCTTCGGGGCCGCCGACCGCAACCGCTTGATCGCCTCGAACGAGTCGGCGCCATCGAGCATGACGTCGAGCAGCACGACATCGGGGGAGAGCCGCCTGGCTTTTGGCACGGCGTCGGCCGCCGAAGACACCTCGCCGCAGATGCGGATGTTCGAGTCCTTGAACGCACTCGTGAGGCCGTGCCGCACGACGTCGTGGTCATCGACGATGAGCACCGAGATCGCCATGGAGAGGTAGTGTGGCCCCCGCCGGAGGCGGTTGTCAAATCATCGACCCGTTCCGCTGGCGTCGAACGGGCCGGCTGCTGTTTCGGGAAGCGTGGGCCGCGGGTATCGTGCGGGAACCATGTGCCGTCATCATGCCGAGGGCTCCAGCCCGATCGAACCGCCGCGGATCGTGTTGGAAGCCTCCGGCGTGGTGGCCGTGGCGAAGCCCATCGGCCTCGCCACCCAGGCCCCGCCAGGGATCGCCTCGGTTGAGCAATGGCTCCGTGAACGACTTCATCCCGGCGTCCCCAAGGCCTACCTCGGCGTGCCCCATCGGCTCGACCGCAGCGTGTCGGGGGTCGTGCTGTTTGCCACGACGCCTCGTGCCGCACGGCAACTCTCCCGGCAGTTTGAGCGACGGCAGATCGACAAGACCTACATCGCGGTGGTTGCCGCCGATCCGTCGCGATCTCCCGACGTCACCGACGAGGTCGAATGGCGGGACTTCCTTCGAAAATGTCCCGACGAGGCACGGAGCGAAATCGTCGCCGAGGCCGATTCAGGCGCACGCGAGGCCGTGACCGTGGCGCGACGATTGCCGGCACAACCGCCTGGGCACGACCCCTACGCGCTCGTGGAACTGCGACCACGCACCGGCCGCATGCACCAGCTCCGCGTGCAATCGGCCTCGCGGGGCCTGCCGATCCTCGGCGACGAACTCTACGGCGGCCCGCCGCTCGTGGGTGGCGATCCGCGGCTTCGCCCCATCCTGCTGCACGCGTGGCGGATCGCCTACACCGACCCCGAAACCGGTGCGCGTCAGACGATCGAGGCGCCGGTGCCAGACCATTGGCCGGCGTGGGCCCGCCCGGCGTGAGGGGTGTTCATCCCGAACCATCAAGCCAGCCGGCGTGTCGCAGGCCCTGCTCGATCCACGGCGGCTGCCACGGATTCCACGTCGGATAGGCTGCCGACACCGAGGAGAGAGCGAGCAGCACGCACGCGATGGCAATGCCCGACCGACTCCGGCTGAGGATGTCGGCCGCCGGCACGCAGCACACGGCCCACAACGGAGCCAGCCAAAACGCCCAGCGGAAGCCGCTCGTCATCCCGCCGTAGTTGCGATCGGGCTCGGGACGCATGATGTAGAAGGCGATCACCACCACCGTCACGATCGTGATCGCAAGAGCCACATCGCTCTCGCCGCGCGCCGTTTTGCGACGCAGCGCGAGCAGCACCGCTCCAGGAATGGCGAGCAGCCAGGCCGGGGTGAGCGAGAGGATGCCGTGATGGCCGGCGATGACATGCCAGGCATACCACAGCCGCGATGGCTCCCCGCGGTCGACGCCACGTGGCGAGCGCCAGTAGCTCGTGAGCAGCCGCCCGTTCGGCAGCCGCAGCGAGTAGTCGTACCAGTTGGTAGGGTTCCACGATTCCTCGGCGTCGGTCGCCGACTGCACTCGCGGGCCTTCACGATGGGCATACGCGGGAACGATCGTGTCGTGGGCGGCGTGGTTTGCGGCGAGGGCGGCGGCTATCACGATCGCCGTGGCGGGCAGGGCGATGCCGAGGGTGCGTCGGGCATCGGTTCGCCAGAGCAGCCCGATCAGAGTCGCCGTCCAGGCGAGGGCCGGCAGTTCGAAGGCCGCGGTGAAGCCGGCCGCGAGTCCGGCCACGATGAAGATGGTGGCGCGACGATCACCGTCTCGAACGACTCGGAGCAACGCCCATAGGCTGACGGCTGCGGCCGCTGCGGCCGGGATGTGGTTGGTCAACGCCACGGAGAACGTCGTGAGGAACGTGCCACAGGCAACCAGGGCGGATGTCCAGAGACGGCCCCAGTCCGACGTGCCGATCATCTCGATGCATCGCATGGAGAACACGAGCGTCACGGCCAGTGGCAGGGCGGCGCACACCACCAGCAGCATCCGCCCCATTTCGAACGGGTGATCCCCGAGCGTCCAGCCGGTGATCGCATGGAGGATCCCGTAGGGAATCGCCGCGATCACCGCCAGGAGCGGAGGCTTGCTGGAATAGAGCCGAAGCCGCCCGGATGCGTCGGGGTGCACGACCGCGTCGATCGTGTCCCAGCCAGGCTCGCACGCCAGGTCGTCGATGGCGAAGGTGCCGTGTTCCACGAGGGCTCGTACCGTCAGCCATCGGCTGCGATCGTTACCCGACAGGAAAGGTCGCAGGAGACGTTTCTCGAGCACGATCCGCTCGCGGATGGCCGCCCGATCGACCGGCTCACCGGCGGCGGTGGCCCGCGCCACGGCGTCGTCGACGAGTCGATGCTCCAGGGCGATCCGGTCGACGCTTGCGACGGCGAAGATTCGGCCGAGCACACCCCCGAGGGCGACGGCGATGAGAATGGCCGACACGCCGAGACGAAGCCGCCGACGGCCTGCGTCGTCGCGTGGATCGGGCCTGGCGGCGATGATCGACGCCACCCGGGCGAGGTCGGCAAGCCCGTGGAAAAAACGTGCGAGGCCGTATTTCGAATGCCCACGCGTGCGAGGCCGATGCCGCACCGGCACCTCGGCGACACCGTGGCCCATGAGCGTGACGAGCGTCGGAATGAAGCGGTGCATGTCGGTCGTGAGGTCGAGGCGATGGGCGACGTCGCCGCGAATCGCCTTCAGGCCGCAGTTGTGGTCATGGAGGTGCAGCCCGGTCACCCAGCCGACGAGCAGGTTGAACACCCGCGACGGCATCGTCTTGTGCCAGGGATCGACCCGCGGGCACTTCCACCCGTTCACGAGGCCGGGCGGATCGGAGCTTTTGTCGAGCAGCCGCACCATTCGTGGGATTTCAGCCGGATCATCCTGACCGTCGCCATCAAGCATGACGACGTGCCGTCCTCGACACCGCTTGAAGCCGGTCATCAGCGCGGCCGACTTGCCCCGACCGTGGTCATGCCGCACCCCCTGCACACGCTCGTCGGACGCCGCCGCCTCGACGATCTCGTTCCACGACCCGTCGATCGAGCCGTCGTCGATGACGAACGCCTCCCAGGTCATGCCTGCCGCATCGAGTCGGGAGGCGATCTCGGCCATCAGGGGGCCGATGTTGCCAGCCTCGTCGCGGACCGGAACGACGAGCGAGACGTCGGGCGGGGACATGGCGGGAGGGTCCTGGGCGGGAGGGGCGGCGAAAAGAATACTCCGGCCGACCGCATGGCCGCCAGCCGAGCCGACGAGATGTCACCCGTCTCGGTGACGGCGACTACACTCGGCACATTCGATTCCCTCGCCGGTCGCACGCAGCAGAGCGGCGGCTCACCGGCGCATTCACGAGGCAGTCTCGCATGACCCGCATGGTTTCGTTTGCGGTCCTCCTGGGCCTGGTTGTCGTTTTTGGCCTGCTCTCGTTCCGCGTCCTCGCGGGGTTTCTGCTGCCAATGCTCCTGGCGGCGATGCTCGTCGTGATCTTTTCACCACTGCACCGATGGGTGCGGGAGCGCACGCGATGGCCCGACTGGGCGGCCGGCGGCCTGACGACGCTCCTCGTCGTGATCATCGTGCTGGCACCGGTGTCGCTCGTCATGGTGCGGTCGATCGGCGACGTGGTGGCGCTCTTTGGCAGGCCGGAAGGATTTCGACTCGATCCCCATGTGCTCGAGGGACTCGTGGCACGGGTCAACGAGGCGACGGGGCTGCATCTCACATCCGATGGCGTCAACGCCGAGCTGAAACAGCTTGCCGAAGACTGGCTCGGGCCGATCGCCGCCCGGGCACCAGCCGTGCTCGGCAAGGCGATCCTTGGCGCGATCGTGACGATCGTGAGCCTCTATTACTTCTTCGCCGACGGCCGGCGCATGCTGGAGGGCGCGATTCGGCTGTTCCCGCTCGATCGTCGCTACCAGTGGCAGCTGCTCGAGGAGTTTGAGGAAGTCAGCCGCGCGGTCGTGAGCTCGATCATGCTGGCCGCGCTCGTGCAGGCGATCCTTGCCGGCGTGGGCTTCTACGTGGCCGGCCTCGGCAAGGTGTTTCTCCTCACCCTCCTCACATTCTTCGGGGCGCTCGTGCCCATCGCCGGCGCCGCGCTCGTGTGGGGTGCGGCCAGTCTCTACCTGCTGTTTTTCGAAAAAAACACCTGGGCAGCGGTCGGGCTCGCCCTCTGGGGAATGTGCGTGGTGTCGACCGTCGACAACATCATCAAACCGATCGTGCTTCATGGACAATCGAAGCTTCATCCCCTCCTGGCACTGCTCAGCGTGCTCGGCGGCGTGGGGGCTCTCGGTCCGATCGGCATCTTCGTGGGGCCGATCGTGGTGGCGTTTCTGCAGGCGGCACTCACGATGCTCCAGGCGGAAATCGGCAGACTTTCCGAGGCTGAACCGGCCAAATGACGCCTCGCCACCCCGCCGACTCGATTCCATCGGCGATCGCCCTTGCAGACCGGGGGGGGCGGAGGGTGGAATCGTGGGGCCTGAGCCCGTGGCAGCGCGGGCCGACCGAGAGAGAAAGGACGACGAGATGCTGGACATCGTGATCGCGTTGGCGGCCCTCCTGGCCACCGGCATCGAGGCGGCCTACGTGCCGACCGAGGACGGAGGTGGCGACTATCTCGTGAGGGTCGAACCCGACCTCGTGAAGAGTGCGAACGCCTACCAGTTCACCAGCGACGTCCCCTCCGATGCCCGCGACGTGCGACGTGTGCGGATCTTTGTGGGCGACACCTGGCCGCCGGCGGTCGAACGTGCCGTGCTCGAGGCATCCCGGAAGCCCCGGCGTGCTGCCCCCGTGGCCGTGGCGTCAGCCCGTGCCGCGGATGCGGCACCGGTTCTGGCCAGTGCCGCCATCGCCGAGCGGCCATGGGGCTGGTTGATCGGCAGCCTGATCGCGCTGTTTCTCTCGCTCGGTGCCAACGGCTACCTGAGCATGCTGCTGGCGCAGATGCGGCAACGGTATCTCCGCGACATCCAGCAGGGCATCATCAAGGCCTGACAACGGCGTCGGCTCCGGCTTGTGGGCGCTTGTGGGCGCTTGTGTGGTGGCACGCTTCGGGGTTGCCCATACGCGGTTGGTCGCGCCATCGCCGCCGTCCCGGCGTCGGCTCCGGCTTGTGGGCGCTTGTGGGCGCTTGTGTGGTGGCACGCTTCGGGGTTGCCCATACCCCGTCGCCGGACGCTCGCGTCGGGCATCCATGCCCTTTGGCTCGCTCGGCAGTGGCTTCGCTCCGCCATCCTGGCTCCGCTTGCCACTGACGCCGTCTCCCGGGGCATGGGCAACCCCTCGCTCGTCACACGGCGGG
>JAFMIU010000024.1 GCA_017853835.1 Pirellulales bacterium
TTTCTAATCCCAGGGTCGCTGGTTCGAGTCCAGCCGGGCGTACTAGACAGCACTGGGACGTGACCCGCCCCTCAGTGTGATACCAGGTTTCAAGTCAGGGATTCACCCTCGGAGAGACCAGCCCTGTGCCGTCGGGGATGCGGGCGGCCACCATCACTGGCTTTCCCGTCATTTTGAACGAACCGCGGGCTTCCACGGGACGTATGACTGGTTGATTGACGCTCACGGAGGCGACTCGTAGCCTCAGAAATGAGCGGGAGGGGTGCCCCAAGGCCCCTCTCGTGCGGGCGTCTGGCGATTCTGAGCACGGAGCGACGACATGTTTTTGAACCGTCTCGGAAACCGCCGACGCACCTCCGCACGAACCACCCTCTCGCAGGCCGAGCCTCTCGAGCCACGGGCCATGATGGCCGGAGACACGGGTGGGGGCTATTCGCGCCCCGACGGACTTCCTCCCGCCAGCGAGCCGACGGCCTATTTCGACGTCAGCACCGGCGTGATGCAGCTCGACCCTGTCGGCCACAACCTGTCGCTCGTCAACTTCACCTACAACACCGAGGTGGCCAACATCACCGGCTCCTCCCCGGGGCCGTTTGTCTACCCGGCAGGAACCGTCAAGGACGCCGTCTCGACCGCCACTGAGAAAAAAACCTTTCCGTCCGGGGAATGGACGCTGATTACCACCTTCCCCGCCAGGTTCGGCGGTGCGATCACGCTCATCAACGATCCCACGCTCGACACGTCCGGCCCCAACTCGGCGTCCACCAACGGTTGGTTCAACCAGCCTTGGAGTTTTGGTGCGGTCGTCGCACCTGGTGCGCTGAGCATGACCGACGCCCAGCACAACCTGATTGCCATCACGTCCACCGACGTCGGCTTTGGCCCGGGACGTGGCCTGTTTCAATACACCGAGTTCGGCGTCGTTGGCACTTTCTACGGTCGGATTCAGGTCGTCGACTCCTCGGTACCCAACTCCGTCATCGGCATGTCGGGGAACGAGCTCATCGTGAGCCGCTCCAACGGATCGACCTTCGACACCGCGCCCCTGGCCACGCTCCCCCCCGGTGAAACCTGGGTCAACACCGTGTCGGGTGATTTCGACGGGGACGGCCTCACCGATGTCGCCAGCCAGACAGCGGCAGGCAGTTGGTGGGTGGTGACCAACTCGGCATCGGGCAGCCCCACGGTGCGGCGATGGGGCGATCTTGCCACCTTCCAGTTTCCGACGGTTGGCGACTTCGATGGCGACGGAAAGGACGACATCGCGGTTCGCAACGAAGCCAATGGTGCCTGGAGGGTCCTGAAGAGCACGGGCACAGCGTTCTCATCGTCACGGTTTGGCCGCTGGAACCCGTCCCTTGCCTGGTCCAATGTCCTCGCGGGCGATTTCAACGGAGACGGGAAGGCGGACCTCGTCGGTCGCCGCTCCGATGCGGCCTGGGTGGTGTCGACCAGCACCGGCACCGCCTTCACCTCCAACATCTGGGCCCTCCTTTCCATCGACCAGTTCGGAACGGTGGGCGACTTCAACGGTGACGGCAAGGACGACGTGGCCGTTCGAAACGCCACCAATGGCTCCTGGCGGGTGATGACGAGCACGGGAACGCATTTTGTGTCGTCACGATTCGGCCGCTGGAATCCTGATCTTCAGTGGGCCAACGTTCTGGCCGGCGACTTCAACGGCGACGGCAAAACCGACCTCGTGGGGCAGCGTTCAGACGGCGCCTGGGTGGTTTCCACCAGTACAGGCACCTCTTTCGCCTCGAACATTTGGACGTATCTCTCGATCGACCAGTTTGCGTCCGTGGGCGACTTCAACACCGACGGAAAGTCCGACGTGGCCGTTCGAAACGCCACCAATGGCTCCTGGCGGATCCTTTCGAGCACCGGCACGCGGTTCACCTCCATCAAGGCCGGGTCCTGGCCCACCTCCCAGGCATGGGATCGGGCCTTCGCCGCGCGAAGCTGACCCCACGCGGGGCCCGGTCGGGGGCCTTGGCCGGGCCAAGTCCGCCTTCCCTCCGGCAGGCGTTTTTGAGAAGGTTTCGGACTGAGGCTGGCGTCCGTCTCGCGGCAGGCAGGACGCCCCTCGTGGGTGCCAGCATGCCTCCCGATAGTACCGACTTCTCATCGTTCGGCATCCTCGCCCTGGGCGTGGGGTTGCTCGGCATCGGACTCGCCGTCCACGCGTTCTTCATGTTCGTCGTGCTGCGAACGCATTCGGCCTTCGTGTCGACGTTCCACTGGATGCGCGGCCCACGTCTTCTCATCGCATCGATCCTGCTCGCAACGACCGTGATCGCTGTCGCCTGTTTCATCCAGATCGCCATGTGGGGCTTCGTGATCTGGCGCACCGGCGGATTCGCCCGGTATCAAGACGCGATGTATTTCTCGTCCACCACCTACACCACGCTCGGCACCAGCCAGCATGTGCTCCTCCCGCCCTACCGCGTTCTCGAACCCCTGGAAGCCACCAATGGCTTGCTGGCCAATGGACTCAACGCGGCGGTGCTGTTTTCCTTGATGTCGAGCCTCGGCCGACACCGGTCCGACTACGAGCAGTTCTTCCGATAGCCACCCCGAAAAAACCGTCAAAAACCGTCATTCACCCCCCACCATCCCCGCCTCGCACACCCTCGGCTTGCCACCGTTTTGGCCCGGGGCGAAACTGTGAGGTTCGCCAGACATGCCTTGGGAGCCGGACACCACTCGCCCTATGGAACCCACCGACGTTTCCGATCCTCGTTACTACCACAAGGTGGTCGATTGCCAGTGGGCCTGCCCGGCTCACACGAACGTGCCGGCCTACATCCGCCTCATCGCCCAGGGCCGCTACACGGAATCGTATCTGCTCAATCGGCAGTCGAACGTGTTTCCAGGCGTGCTCGGTCGCACATGCGACCGTCCGTGCGAACCAGCCTGTCGTCGCGGCCGCCTTGAAGACAAGCCTGTGGCGATCTGCCGCCTCAAGCGAGTGGCGGCCGACCTTCGCTCCGACATCACACAGTTTCTCCCGACGGCGCCCGAGGTGAAAAACGGCAAGCGGATCGCCCTCGTGGGCGCGGGCCCGGCGTCGCTCACCGTCGCCAACGACCTCCTGCCACTCGGCTACGAAGTGACGATCTTCGAGAAGAACCACGAGCCTGGCGGCCTGATGCGGATCAACATCCCGTCGTTCCGCCTGCCGGCGTCCGTGCTCGACGACGAGTGTGGCTACATCATCAACATGGGTGCCGAGATGCGATATGGCACCCCGGTCACCAGCCTCCGGAGCCTTCTCGACGAAGGGTTCGACGCCGTTTTCATCGGCAGCGGCGCCCCGAAGGGCAAGGACCTCGAGATTCCCGGCCGGCACGACGCCCCGGCACAGGTTCACATCGGGATCGAGTGGCTGGCCAACGTCCACTTCAAGCACATCGAGCGGATCGAGCCTCGCGTCGTCATCATCGGCGTCGGCAACACCGCCATGGACTGCTGCCGCACGGCCAAGCGGCTCGGGGCCACCGAGGTGAAGGTCGTCGCCCGGCGTGGACGGGCCCATTTCAAGGCATCGCCCTGGGAGCTCGAGGACGCCGAGGAGGAGCAGGTCGAGATCGTCGAGAACCACGCCCCGAAGCGGATCGTCGTTGAAAACGGCACGATCGTTGGCATGGAGTTCGACGTGCTGGAGTGGCGGGAGGATGCGTCGGGCCGCCAGAAGAGCACGGTCGTGAAAATCACCGTGATCCCGTGCGATGCGATCATCCTCGCCATTGGCCAGGAAAACGCCTTCCCCTGGATCGAGCGTGATTCCGGCGTCGAGTTCGACGCCGACGGCATGCCGATCGTCGATCGCACGACCCACCAGAGCACCAACCCGAAGGTGTTCTTCGGCGGCGATGCCGCGTGGGGGCCGCAGAACATCATCTGGGCGGTGGCGCACGGCCATCAGGCGGCGATTTCGATCGACCTCGCCTGCCAGGGCCGCGCGGTCACCGATCGCCCCCCGCCGGGCATGACGCTGGTGAGCGTGAAGAACGGCCTTCACAGCTGGTCCTACGACAACGACTTCGACCCATCGGCCCGGCAGGTGATGCGGCACGAGGAGCTGGCGAAGCGGTTTCGTGACCTCGACTGCGAAGTGGAACTCGGCTTCACGCCCGAGCAGGTGGCCACCGAAGTGTCTCGCTGCCTCAACTGCGACATCCAAACCCACTTCACGGCGCCGAAGTGCATCGAATGCGATGCCTGCATCGACATCTGCCCGACCAACTGCCTCACCATCACCACCAACCATTCCCCGGAGCATGATCTCCGGCAGCGGCTTTCCGCGCCGGCCATCAACCTCACGCAGGAGATCTACCTGTCGGAGGCCCTGCCCCAAACGCATCGGGTGATGGTGAAGGATGAGGATGTCTGCCTTCATTGTGGGCTGTGCGCCGAGCGCTGCCCCACAGCCGCCTGGGACATGCGGCTGTTCGACCTGATCAAGCCAGCGGCCGGCGCCGCGTCTGAGCACGGAGAACTCGTACAGGCATGAACCGGGTCAACGATTTCGCCTTCAAGATCGGCACGGTCAACGGGACCGGATCGGCGAGTGCCAATGGTCTCCTGATGCGTTCGATTTTCCGGATGGGCATTCCCGTCACGGGGAAAAACATCTTCCCATCGAATATTCAAGGTCTCCCGACCTGGTACGAGATTCGGGTGAGCAAGGATGGGTATGCGGCTCGTCCGTCGGATATCGACCTCGTGGTTGCCATGAACCCGGCCACCTACGCCGAAGACGTCGCCACGGTGAGGGCTGGCGGATATCTCCTCTACGATTCCTCATGGCCCATGCCGAAGGAATTGCTTCGAGAGGGGATCACCATCCTCGGCATACCGTTCGGCCGGATGTGCGTGGAGTCGTTCGAGGGCGACCGCGAGCGAACCCTGCTTCGCAACATCGCCTACGCCGGCGCGCTCACCGCCCTGCTCGGGATCGACATGGCGGTGGTCGAGACGTTGCTCGAGGAAACCTACGGCAAGAAGCCGAAACTCCTCGCGGCCAACCACACCGCCATTCGCCTGGGCCACGACTACGCCAGGGAACACCTCCCCTGCCCGTTGCCGTTCCACCTCGAGCCAATGAATGCGACGAGTGACTCGATCCTGATGGATGGCAACACGGCCTGCGCCCTCGGCGCGATCTATGCGGGGGCCACGGTTGGAGCGTGGTATCCGATCACGCCCGCCACCTCGCTGATGGAGGCTTTCGGTGCCTTCTGCGAGAAGTACCGTGTCGACAAGGAGACCGGCGAGCGGCGATTCGCCATCCTCCAGGCCGAAGACGAACTCGCGGCAGCGGGCATCGTGATCGGCGCCGGATGGGCCGGTGCGAGGGCCTTCACCAACACCTCTGGCCCCGGCATCTCCCTGATGCAGGAGTTCATCGGCCTGGCCTACTACACCGACATCCCGGCGGTGTTTTTTGACATTCAACGCTGCGGACCCGCGACGGGCATGCCCACTCGCACGCAGCAGGCCGACATCCTGTCGCTCGCCTATGCCTCGCATGGCGACACCAAGCACCCCATCCTGTTCCCGGCCAACCCCGGCGAGGCGTTCGAACTGGCCGTCGCGGCCTTCGATCTCGCCGACAGGCTCCAGACACCGATCTTCGTCGCGACCGACCTCGACATCGGCATGAACGACTGGATGGTCAAGCGTCTCTCCTGGAACGACGCCTATCGACCCGATCGGGGCAAGGTGCTCGATGCCGACGCACTCGACCGCATCAAGAAGTTTTCCCGCTACGACGACGTCGATGGCGACGGCATTGCGGCCCGCACCCTTCCCGGCGTCGGCGGCAAGGGAGCCTACTTCGTGCGTGGCTCCGGCCATGACAAACATGCCGGCTACACGGAAAACTCCGCTGCGTACAAGGAGGTTGTCGATCGCCTCCTTCGGAAGTTCGCCCACGCCGCGACGATCGTCCCCAAGCCCGTGTTCACCCTGCAAGATGATGCCGAGATCGGCCTCATCACGATCGGCGGCTGCGATGCGGCCGTCCGGGAGGCGGCCGACCGCCTCCGCAAGCACGACCTTGCCGTCGATGTGATGCGCATTCGGGCCTTCCCCTTCGGCGAGGAGGTTCGTGAGTTCATCGAGTCGCACGAACGCGTGTTTGTCATCGAGCAAAACCGTGACGGCCAGCTGCGGTCGCTGCTGGCGATCGAACTGGGAGTGCCCCGAGACGAAATGATCCCGATCCTCGACTACGGCGGCATGCCGCTGACGGCCAAGGTCGTCGTCGATGCCGTCAGCAGCCATCTGGCCGGAGTGCCCGCATGACCTCGATCGCCAAGCCGCCGGTTCGTCACCCAAGCCTCCGCACGAATGCCCTCGGACTGACGATCCGCGACTACGAAGGGGGCATGTCGACCCTCTGTGCCGGTTGCGGTCACGACTCCGTCACCGCCGCGCTCGTGCAGGCCGCCTGGGAACTCGCCCTGCCGCCACACCGTGCCGCGAAGATGAGCGGCATTGGCTGTTCGTCGAAGACGACGGCCTACTTCATGAAGCAGTCGCATGGATTCAACTCCGTGCACGGCCGGATGCCATCAGTGACCACCGGCGCTGCGGCGGCCAACCGGGAGTTGACCTACATCGGCATCTCCGGCGACGGCGACTCGCTCTCCATCGGGCTTGGCCAGATGGCCCACGCGATCCGCCGCAACGTGAACATGCTCTACGTCATCGACAACAATGGCGTGTACGGCCTGACCAAGGGGCAGTTCTCGGCGTCGGCCGACATCGGCTCGAAGTCGAAGCGTGGCGAGCCGAATGAGCAGCCGCCAATCGATCCGGTGCTGATGGCGCTGGCCATCGGCGCCACCTTCGTCGCCCGCTCGTTTTCCGGCGACAAGAAGCAGCTGGTTCCGATCCTCAAGGCCGGCCTGTCGCACCACGGGCTGGCACTCATCGACGTGATCTCCCCGTGCGTGACCTTCAACGACCACGACGGATCCACCAAGAGCTACCGCTACACCCGCGAGCATGATCTCGAGGTGGTGCAGGCCGATTATGTCCCCATCGTCGCGGAGATCACGCTCCCCGACTCGGAATCCGAAGTGCGAACCGTGCAGATGCACGATGGCAGTGCCATCCGGCTTCGAACGACCGCTCCCGACTACGATCCCACCGACCGCGCCTCGGCCGTGGCCCATATTCGAGCCTGTCAGGTACGGGGCGAAATCGCGACGGGCCTGCTGTTCGTCGATGGCGAGAGCCACGACATGCACGATCGGCTGAAGACCCCCGAGTCGGCGCTGGTGGACCTGCCCTTCTCGCAGCTGTGTCCCGGTGCGAAGGCCCTTGATTCCCTGATGAATCGCTACCGGTAAGGGTGCGAGCCCAGCAGTCCGGGCAATCTGGAAAAGCCCTGTGGGTTGCGACGATCGGGCCGATCCTCGGGCCTCGCCACAGCCGATCGAAACGTCGGGTCGCCGTCCGCCGGTGTGGCGTGTACGTCGAGACTCGCCCTCGGAGTGGCTGCATGGTCCGACGACTGATCGCCACGTGCGCGGGCAGCATGATGCTCCTGGTCGCCATCGGCAGCCATGGATCGTCGGCCGAGGAATGGGAACTCGGCACGGATCGTGACGCCTTCACGCCGTGCACCCACTGCGTGGCACCCGGTGTGGTGCTCCTCGAAGCCTCCCACGTCTACATCGACAACGGCACCGGCCTGCCCACCAACAACTTCCCCGAGTCGCTGCTTCGCATCGGAGCGACGGAATGGCTCGAGTGGCGAATCGGAGCAAACTACGGCATCGGTTCGCAGGGCAACGTGGTGACGAGCGTGGAGGTGGGCGAGGGCACGCTCGATGGCAGCACCCTCTATGAGTCGAGCATCCTCTATGGCTTCAAGGTCAACCTGTCGAAGCAGGATGGACTGATGCCGGAGACGTGCTTCATCATGGAAGGCTCCACCCCCGCCTATGGCGACGTCTTTGGCACCGTTCCCGTCGCGACCGGCGTCGCCGGCTGGCACCTTCCACGCGGCTGCCGACTCGATGCGGCCGTCCGCTATGCCTATTCCGAGGGCCTCACCGAATGGTTCAGCCGCTGGAGCCCGTCGGTCATCCTGCGGATGCCCGTGACCGAACGCGTCGAGGTTCACGCCGAATGGTTTGGGTCCTACACCGCCGGTGTGCGCGACACGACGAGCCAGCCCTTCGTGAGCCCGGGGTTTCACGTGATGCTGACACGACGCCTGGAAATGGGTCTGCGGGTTGGCTGGGGCATCACCCCGGATGCGGCACCGTTTTTCTCGGACGCCGGTCTCGGCTACCGCTGGTAGCCTCCCCTGCCCGAGCCGGCAATCCACAGAACCCAGACGCGCGCTAGAGCGCATCTCCGCTACGTGTAGCGACGAGTTGATAATCCTGAGCGGGTAGGCGAGGGGGTCGGCGAACGCTCGAGGAGCCTTGGGCGTATCCTCGCCCCGGCGACGAGACTTTTGCCGCCCCCGAGCCGGCGATACACGTATCTCAGACGCGCTCTAGCTGTGGATCGCGGCGCCCGACACGGCCAGAGCGGCTTCCTTGACCGCCTCAGGAAGCGTCGGGTGCGCGTGACACACCCTGGCAATATCCTCGGCTGTCGCCCCAAACGCCATGGCCGCCGCCGCCTCGCCGATCAAGTCGCCGGCTGCAGGGCCGATGATGTGGATCCCGAGCACGCGGTCGCTGGCCTGATCGGCGAGCAGCTTCACCTTTCCGGTCGTCTCGCCGAGCGTGCGGGCACGGCCATTGGCGCGGAACGGAAAAACGCCCTTGCGAAACGCGATGCCAGCCGCGACGAGCTGCTCCTCGGTTCGCCCGACCGCGGCGATCTCCGGATGGGTGAACACCACGGCCGGCACGAGGTCGTAGTCGACGTGCGACCACTTGCCGGCGATCGCATCGGCACAGGCAACTCCGTCCTCCTCGGCCTTGTGGGCGAGCATCGGGCCTGGGATGCAGTCGCCAATCGCCCGCACCCCCGGTGCCGAAGTCCGAAACTGCCCGTCCACGGCGATGAAACCACGGGCATCCGGCACGATGCCGACCGTGTCGAGGCCGAGCCCCTCCGTCGCCGGCCGTCGGCCAGTGGCGGCCAACACCCGGTCGCATCGAATCGGCTCCATTCCCTCGCATTCGACAATGGCAGAGGTTCCGTCGGCCCGCGCCCGGGTGACTTTCGCGCCCAGGCGGATATCGAGCCCCTGCTTCCGAAGAAGCACCAGCGCCTCGGCGGCGATCTCCCCGTCGATGCCGGCGAGGATGCGATCCGCGTATTCGAGCACGGTCACCTGCGACCCGAGCCGACGCCACACGGTGCCGAGCTCGAGGCCGATGTACCCGCCACCGATCACGACCAGATGGCCAGGCACGGCGTCGTAGGCGAGGGCCTCCGTGCTGGTCCCCACGTATCGCCCGTCGACATCAACCCCGGGCAGCACGATGCTTCGGCTGCCGACCGCAAGAATGACCTCACGCGCCTGCAGGGAGGTCATCGAACCGTCGGCGGCCGTGATGACCACGACTCCCGGCCCGGCGAGCCGGCCGATGCCGCGGTGGCGCGTGATTTTGTTTTTTGCCAGAAGGGCGTCGATGCCCTTCGCCAGGGTACCGACGACCGTCTCCTTGCGTCGCATCATCGTGCCGAGGTCAAACGACACGCCTTCGGCGACGACTCCATGCTCGGCCAGCCCGTGCCTGGCTTCCTCCAATCGATGGCTCGATTCGAGCAGCGCCTTGGAAGGAATGCAGCCCACGCGGAGGCACGTGCCTCCAAGCTGCGGCTCTTTTTCGACGACCGCCACGTTCAGACCATGCTGCGCGGCCCGAATCGCGGCCACGTAGCCGCCCGGGCCACCGCCAATCACGACAAGGTCGTGCGTGGTCATGGTCATACCTCCAGCATGAGGCGACTGGGATCCTCGACGGTGTCTTTGATCCGCTTGAGAAACGTCACCGCCTCGCGGCCATCGACAAGCCGATGGTCATACGTGAGGGCGAGGTACATCATCGGCCGTATGACGACCTGGCCGTTCACCGCGACCGGCCTGTCCTGGATGGCATGTAGCCCCAGGATTCCACTCTGAGGCGGATTGATGATCGGCGTCGACAGCATCGAGCCATAGACACCACCGTTGGAGATGGTGAACGTGCCCCCTTGGAGCTCCTCCAGCTTGAGCTTGTTCTCCCCGGCTCGCCGGGCGAAATCCCCGATGGCCAGTTCGACCTGCGCGAACGACATCATCTCGGCGTTGCGCAGCACCGGCACCACCAGGCCTTTGCCACCACCAACGGCGATGCCAATGTCGTAGTAGTCACGAAACACGATGTGCGGTTCGCGATACTCGGCGTTTACCTGAGGAACGGCACGAAGCGCCTCGACCGCCGCCCGAACGAAAAACGACATGAAGCCGAGTTTGACGCCGTACCGCTCCTGAAACTGGTCCTTGAACTTCGACCGCAGCGCCATCACCGCGCTCATGTCGCACTCGTTGAACGTCGTCAGCAATGCGGCCTGATGCTGCGCCTCCACAAGCCGCTCGGCGATCCGCTGCCGAATCGGTGAAATCAGCTGGTATCGCTCCTCGCGCGAGCCACGGGCCGCCGCCGGCGGAGCCGCCTGGGCAGGCTTGGCCACCGGTGCCGGCGACCTCGGTGAAGACGGCGACGCCGAGGCGACAGCGGCCACGGCGTCGGATTTCGTCACCCGGCCACCAGGGCCGGTCGCGACGACCGACGCCGAGGGCACACCGGCCTCACCCAACACCCGAGCGGCTGCAGGCATCACCCGCGCTGGGCTCGGTGCCGGATCTGCCGCCTGCACCGAACCGATGGTCGTCCTGCCTTCCACCCGCTTGACCCCGACCGTGGGCTGAACTGATGGCACGGCTGGTGGAACCTCACCGGCAGCCGCCGGCTCCAGGTAGCCGATCACCTCCCCCACCACAGCCCGTTCACCGGCTCCCTTCAGGATTCTGCTGATGGTTCCCGCAGCAGGAGCCGGGAGTTCCACGGTGGCCTTGTCGCTCTCGATTTCCACCACCGAGTCATCCGCGGCCACCCGATCGCCCTCGGTCTTCTTCCACGTGCCGATCATCACTTCCGTGATCGACTCACCCACCTCGGGCACCTTCAGTTCGATTGGCATGGTCTCGTTTCCGCCGTGCCGGCGGCCTCGTGGTGGATTCAGCTTGTGAATGCGGCCGTCAAGAGTTCGTTTTGCTCGAGATCGTGGCTCTTCTTGGAACCGGTCGCCGGGCTGGCGGCGCTCTGCCGGCACACCCCTGAGAAGGGAAATCGCTCGAAGAGCCGTTCACCGAAGTGGATGCGAATGAATCGCCAGGCACCCATGTTTTCAGGTTCCTCCTGAACCCACACGACGGGCGTTCCGGGCGTGTAGTTCGAGAGAGCCTCCTCCAACGCCTGACGCGGCAAGGGGTAGAGCTGCTCGACCCGGATGATCGCGACGTCGCGACGCCCGAGTTCCTGGCGTCGCTTTTCCAGCTCATAGGCAACCTTGCCCGTGCAGAGGAGCACCCGACGAATGTCACCGGCCGGCGTGCCGCTCGCATCGGGAAGGACCCGTTGAAACGTTCCCGAAACGAGTTCGTCCATCGACGACACGCAGCCTGGATGACGAAGCAGGCTCTTGGGGGTCATCACGACGAGCGGCTTGCGCCACACGCGAAGCACCTGCCGCCGAAGAAGGTGAAAGAGCTGCGCGGGGGTGGTCGGCTGCGTGACCTGGATGTTGTCCTTGGCGCAGAGGAGCAGGAATCGCTCGAGCCTGGCACTGGAATGCTCAGGCCCCTGGCCCTCGAACCCATGGGGCAGGAGCATCGTGAGCCCCGAGAGCCGGTTCCACTTGTCTTCGGCGCTGATGATGAACTGATCGATCACCACCTGCGCCGTGTTGACGAAGTCGCCGAACTGGGCCTCCCAGATGACCAGGCCATCGGGGCAGTCAAGGCTGTAGCCATACTCGAAGCCGAGCACGCCCGCCTCCGAGAGCGGACTGTTGTAGATCTCCACCGGGGCCTGATCGGGGGCCAGATGCTGCAGCCCGCAGTAGGTCTCGTCGGTGACGGCGTCGTGAATGACGGCGTGGCGATGGCTGAACGTGCCTCGCTGGCTGTCCTGTCCGGAAATCCGCACCCGAAGCCCCTGCGTGGCGATCGACCCCAACGCCAACGCCTCGGCGGCTGACCAGTCGAGCGGCACCTCTCCCAGTGCCATCTGCTGACGGCTCTCGAGGAACCGCTTGATCTTGGCATGCGGCTGGAAGCCGTTGGGGAGGGCCACGAGACGCTCGAGCAGGCTCACGAGCACCTCGCGCCGGACTCCCGTGTCGACCTCGGCCGCCGCTCGCTCACGGCCGCCGATGTAGAACGCCCACAGGCCACCGATGTCGTCGCGGTGGACGTATTCCTCGCTCTTGGCCACGGTCAGATCGGCGGCAAGTTTCGCATGCTGCTGCTCGGCGATCTGACGGGCCTCGTCGGCGCTGACGTCACCGAGTTTGAGCAGCCTCTCGAGATAACTCTCGTGCACGCTCGCCCGCTGCTCGATCACCCGGTAAAGCGCGGGCTGCGTGAATGCCGGCTCGTCGGCCTCGTTATGACCGCGTCGCCGGAAGCAGTACATGTCGATCACGACATCGCGTTGAAACTCGCGACGGAAGTCCATCGCGAGGCTCACCACCTGCGCCACCGCCTCGGGATCCTCGCCATTCACGTGGAAGATCGGAATCTGGAGCATCTTCGCCACGTCGGTGGCGTACATGCAGCTTCGAGCCTCGTCAGGCCCGGTCGTGAAACCAATCTGGTTGTTGACGATGACGTGAACCGTGCCGCCCACGCGATAGGCGTCGAGCTCGCTCAGGTTGAGCGTCTCCTGGATGATCCCCTCGCCGGCAAACGCCGCATCGCCGTGGATCAGAATGACCATGCCATGCTGTCGGGCTCGGTCACCGGCGCGATCCTGCCGGGCCCGCATGCGCCCGATCGCGACCGGGTCGACGAACTCGAGGTGGCTCGGATTGAAGCAGAGCGTGAGGTGCACCTTCTTGCCGTTGGCGGCCCGGTAGTCGCTGGAGTGACCCAGGTGATACTTCACGTCGCCCCGGCCCACATGGAGTTCGGGATCCATGTCGGCAAACTCACGGAAGATCCGCTGCGGACTCTTGCCCATGATGTTGGCAAGCACGTTCAGCCGCCCACGGTGCGCCATCGCCAGCACGCAGTCGCGGATGTCCTGGCCGGCCGCCCGCTCGATCGCCATCTCGAGGAGCGGGATCAGGGTTTCGGCACCTTCCAGCGAGAAGCTCTTGGCGCCGAGAAATCGCTTCTGGATGAACTCCTCGAACACCGCCGCCGTGGTCATCTGACGATAGATCCGCAACTGCTGGCGACGATCGAGCTGGATGCGGTTTTCGCATCCCTCCATTCGAACCTGCAGCCACTGCCTCACCCGAAGATCGTCCATGTGCATGAACTGCACGCCGATCGATCGGCAGTAGGTGTTGCGCAGACGCTTCAGGATTTCCCGAAGCGACATCGACTGGGGGCCCTCGATGGTGTCGGTCGAAAACGACCGGTCCATGTCTTCTTCGGTCAGGTGGTAAAAAGATGGGTCGAGTTCCGGAAGACCCGGACGAGGTCGGCCGAGCGGATCGATCTCCGCGATGAGGTGCCCCCGCACGCGAAAGGCCCGCACGAGCTGGTCGACGCGATCCTGCAGGAAGGCGACTCGCTCTTCCCCTGTCGTGCCCATCACCAGCGGCGGGAGCGGAAGGGGCTTCGCCTCGCCAGGCGGCGCCGACGCCATCCGCATCTCTCCGTGGGCCATGGCTACGGCGTGGGCGGTGGCGATGCCATCGGGAGTGGCCAGACGACCGGACGGCACCGGTCGCTCGACAGACGCCGCCACGGGAGGCACGACGTCCGAAGCCACAGCCGGCTCCATGGCCGGGGCGACCGCACCACGAAGACCATCGAAGTAGGCCCGCCAGTCGGCCGGCACGCTCGCCGGATCCTGCTGGTACAGCTCAAACAGTTCCTCGAGGAAAGCGAGGCTTGCGGTACCCGTCGAGTCGATGCTGTCGATGGTGCTCACGTGTGACTCCAGCCCCTCCGCCTTCCGGGGGCGCTGAAGAAGGACGGGGCGCAGGGGAAGGATAGGACGGTCACATCGCCAGGAGGAGGCGCCCCGGGCTTTCGAGGTAGCCGATCACCTCGTTGAGGAACCTTGCCGCCGTGGCACCGTCGATGATCCGATGGTCGTAGGAGAGCGACAGCGGCATCATCAGCCGGGGCTCGATGCGATCGTCGTGAACGACCGGCATCTTTCGGGACCGGCCGAGCAGGAGGATCGCCACCTCCGGCCAGTTGATGATCGGCGTGGAGTAGGCCCCGCCGACCGTGCCGAGGTTGCTGATCGTGAACGTGCCGCCCCGAAGGTCCTCGAGCCCGTACTGGGCGTTTTTCGCCTTGTCGGCTGTCTCGGCCACGGCCTGCGCGATCTGAGGAATCGACATCTGGTCGCAGTCGCGGAGCACGGGAACCACCAGACCACGGGGCGTGTCCACCGCAAGGCCGACATTGACGTAATCCTTGTAGATCACCTCGCCCTTCTCCATGTCGATCGTGGAGTTGATGGCGGGATGAGCGCGGAGCGAAAGGCTCACCGACTTGATGACGAAGGCGAGCGCCGTGAGCTTCAGATTGTTCTTCGCATACTCCGGCGCACTCGCCTTTCGGAGCGCCTCGAGCTCCGTTACGTCGGCGTCGTCGAAGTTGGTGAGGTGCGGGATCGTCTGCACGCTTCGAACCATGTTGGCAGCGATCGTCTTCCGCATGCGCGACATCTGCTCGCGACGGACGGGCCCCCAGTCGTCGCGGTCGGTCGATCCCGAATCCGCTCGCGAACGCGAGGCGGGCGCCGCACTGGCATGCCGCACGGCCGCGATCACGTCCTCTCGGACGATGCGGCCCGAAGGCCCTGAACCACGCACGCGGGCCAGATCGACACCCAGTTCGCGGGCGAGACGTCGCACGGCCGGGCCGGCCGGCTCCACGGTGGCCGTGGCTGCAACCGCCGGGGCTTCTTCAACAACCGGTGGGGCCGCGGGGGCGGGGACTGGCGGGGCCTTCGGCTGCGGCGCCGTCGCCTTGGCGGGTGCCGGGGCCGGCGTGGGGGCGGGAGCCGGCTTGGCGGGTTCGGCCTTGGGTGCTGCGGCCTTCGCGGGAGCCGCCTTGGCAGGCGCACTGCCCGCGGCGTCGAGCATGACGAGCGTCTGGCCGACCTTCACCGTGTCGCCCTTTTTGACGAGCACCTTCGACACGACGCCCCCCGGCGGACAGGGCACTTCGATCACGGCCTTGTCGGTCTCGACCTCGAGCAGGGCCTGCCCGGGCTTCACGACATCCCCCTCGGAGACAAGGACGGTGACCACGTCACCGGAAGCGATGTTTTCGCCGAGATCAGGAAGCTTGAATTCGGTGGCCATGGCGTCGTTCCGCGAAGAAGGAGGGGTGTCAGTGAACGAAGGGTGCAAACGTCAAACGGGAAAACTCATGCAAAGGTCGGGTCGATCTTCTCGGGATCGACGCCCAGCTGCGCGATGGCCTCAGCCACGACGTGCGTGCCGATCGCTCCAGTGCCCGCCAGACGCCAGAGCGTTCCCACGGCGATGCACTCGGCGTCGACCTCGAAGTGCCGTCGCAGGCGGCTTCGAAGCTCACTGCGGCCAAAGCCGTCGGTGCCCATCACGAACAACCCACCGGGAACCCAGGGGTCGAGCTGCTCAGGAACCGCCCGAACATGATCACTGGCCGCCACGAACACGCCGTCGGCTCCCGACAGCGTCTGTTCGAGGTAGCTCACCTTCGCGGGGCTGTCGGGATGGAGCATGTTCCAGTGCCGGCACTCCTGCGCCTCGCGCCGCAGTTCCTTCCAGCTCGTCACGCTCCAGACCGTGCTGGAGATGCCCCAGTGCTCGGCCAACAGGTCGGCGGCTCGGATCACCTCGCGAAGAATCGCGCCCGATCCGAGGAGGTTCACGTGCGGAAGCTTCCCCGCCTTCTTCCCCTTCGCCGAAACCTTCTTGTATTGGTACATGCCACGGAGAATGCCTTCTTCGCAGCCTTCCGGCATCGACGGCATCTCGTAGTTTTCGTTGTAGACCGTGACGTAGTAGATCCAGTCTTCGCCCTTGGCATACATCCGCTCGAGCCCGTCGAGCATGATCACGGCCGTCTCGTAGACGAAGGCCGGGTCGTATGCCTTGACGGTCGGATAGGCCATTGCAAAAAGGTGGCTGTGGCCGTCCTGGTGCTGAAGCCCCTCGCCGTTGAGCGTGGTCCGACCCGCGGTGCCACCGAGCAGGAAACCCTTCGCCCGACAGTCGCTTGCGGCCCAGATCAGGTCGCCGATCCGCTGGAAGCCGAACATCGAGTAGTAGATGAAGATCGGGATCATCGGCACGCCGTGGCTGGCATAGGCGGTGCCGGCCGCGACGAAACTCGCCATGCTCCCGGCCTCCGTGATGCCCTCCTCGAGAATCTGGCCGTCCTTCGCCTCGCGGTAGTAGAGCAACTGATCGGAATCGACAGGCTCATAGAGCTGGCCGGTATGGGCATAGATGCCGCACTGCTTGAAGAGCGGATCCATGCCGAAGGTGCGCGACTCGTCGGGCACGATCGGCACGATGTACTTGCCGACCGACTTGTCCTTGAGCAGCGACGCCATCAGCGTGACGGCCCCGGTGGTGGTCGAGACTTCCCGACCCGCACTCTTCTCGATGAACGACCGATACTCGTCGAGTTTGGGCGTGTCGAGCTTCGGGGACTCGAGAGGCCGCGTCGGAACGTAGCCTCCGAGCGCCTCACGCCGCTCGCGGAGATAGCGAATTTCCTCCGAATCTTCCGGCGGACGGTAGAACGGAGCCTTGGCCACCTCGTCGTCGGAGATGGGGATGCCGAACCGCGACCGGAATGCCCGCAGCTCCTCCTCGTTGAGCTTCTTCTGCTGGTGCGTGACATTGCGGCCTTCACCCACCTCGCCGAGGCCGTAGCCCTTGATCGTCTTCGCAATAATCACGGTGGGCTTGCCGTGGCACTTCATCGCAGCGTCATACGCGGCGTAAACCTTCTCCGGATCGTGGCCGCCGCGACGAAGCTTCTTGAGCTTTTCGTCGGAGAGGTGGGAAACCATGTCCAGCAGCCGCGGATCCCCGCCGAAGAAGTGCTCGCGGATGTAATCCCCCTGCATCACGATGTATTTCTGATACTGGCCGTCGACGATCTCGTTCATCCGCTTGACGAGGAGACCTTCGTCGTCCTTGTCGAGAAGCGGATCCCACTCGTCACCCCAGATCACCTTGATCACGTTCCAGCCGGCGCCCCGGAAGCACCCTTCGAGTTCCTGGATGATCTTGCCGTTGCCCCGCACCGGCCCGTCGAGCCGCTGGAGATTGCAGTTGATCACGAACACGAGGTTGTCGAGCCGTTCGCGGGCCGCCAGGGAGATCGCCCCGAGGGTCTCTGGTTCGTCGGTCTCACCGTCGCCGATGAAGCACCAGACGTGCTGCTGGCTCGTGTCCTTGATGCCGCGGTCCTGCAGGTATTTGTTGAAGCGGGCCTGGTAGATCGCCATGAGCGGCCCGAGGCCCATCGACACCGTCGGAAACTCCCAGAAGCCGGGCATGAGCCACGGGTGCGGATAGCTGGAGAGGCCGCCACCGTCGGCCAGTTCCCGACGGAAGTTCTCCAGTTGCTTCTCGGTGATCCGTCCTTCGAGGAACGCTCGCGAATAGATGCCGGGCGAGGCGTGGCCCTGGAAGTAGACCTGGTCGCCGGAATAATCGTCGCCTCGCCCGCGGATGAAGTGATTGAGGGCCACTTCGACGAGCGTCGCCGACGACGCGAACGTGGAGATGTGACCACCGATGCTCTTGTCTTCACGGTTGGCCCGAACGACCATCGCCATCGCGTTCCAGCGGATGATGCTCTTGATCCGTCGCTCGATCTCGCGATTGCCCGGAAACGGGGGCTGCTTGTCGAGTGGGATCGTGTTGATGTAGGGAGTGGTCGCCGAAAACGGGATCGGTACCCCGAGGCGGTAGGCCTCCTGCTCGATCGCGTGCAGCAGGTAGGCAGCCCGATCGCCCCCCCGGCTGGTGATCACGTAGCGAAGGGAGTCGAGCCACTCACGGGTTTCCGTCGGGTCGGAGTCGACCGACGACACCCCATCGAGCCGCTCCGGCTGGCCGGAGGCGTTGTCGCCCATCTGCCCGATCGCCATCGGGGCATGGGCCCCGCTCGGCAATGGCCCCGCCCCCGACAGCACATCGTCCGCGGCCTCGGTGGCGGAAGGGTCGATTTCGGGGTGGGACATGCGTGACTCCGGGGAATTTGGAGGGGACTTTTCAGATTATTCGGGTTGAAGCGGGGGAGTCTAGGCCGGTTCGCAGGCCGGCCCAGGAACGCCAGATCGGGGCCTTACGAACCCGGAAGCATCCTCGTCAGGGGCGACCGGCCGCCGTCCCGGGCCTCCACGGGGTCGGTCACCGACCGCCGCCATCCGCCTTCGGACGGTAGATCTCGGTCGCCACGCCAAAGTAGTTCTCGGCACTAAAGGCCATCGTCTCGCCGAGGGTGGGATGCGGATGGATCGACTCCATGAGGTCTCGGGCCGAACACCCCATCTCGATGGCGAGCACCCCCTCGGCGATGAGTTCACCCGCGCCGGGCCCCACGATACCGACACCAAGCACGGTGTCGGTTTCAGGATCCACGAGCATCTTCGTGAGCCCATCGGTCCTGCCGAGGGCGTGGGCGCGACCGCTCGCCGCCCAGGGATACTTGCTCACCTCGACCGAGCGTCCCGCGGCCGTGGCTTCGTTCTCGGTGAGGCCGGCCCAGGCAATCTCCGGATCGGTGAACACGACGGCAGGAATCGCGCGCGGTGCGAACACAGCCGCCTCCCCGTGGAGCACCTCCACCGCCACCTTGCCCTGATGGCTGGCGCGGTGGGCGAGCATGGGCTCTCCGCACACATCACCGATGGCGAGGATGTGGGGATCGGCCGTGCGCTGCTGGTCATCGACCTCCACGAACCCCTTGGCGTTGACGACGACTTTGGTGGTTTCCAGGCCGAGGTTGTCGGAGTTGGGCCGACGTCCCACCGCCACCAACACCCTGGAAAACTCGCGGGTCGTCTGCCCATCAGCCGCTTCGAAGGTCACGCGGACCGCGTTCTTCGCCTCTTCGAGCTTCACGACCTTCGTGCGCAGCATGATCGACTCGAAGAGCCCCTCGAGCCGCTTTTGAAGGGGTTTCACGAGGTCGCGGTCGGCTCCCGGCAGGAGCGTGTCGGTGAGTTCCACCACCGACACCTTCGAGCCGAGTTCGGCATACACCGTGCCCATCTCCAGGCCGATGTAGCCGCCGCCCACCACGAGCAGGGATTCCGGCACGTCGGCCAGTTCGAGCGCCCCGGTGGAATCCATCACGCGAGGACTTCCGATGTCGAACGCGGGAATGCGGGCCGGGCGTGATCCGCTCGCCAGGATGCAGTGGTCGAACGTGATCCTTTGGCGATCGCCGCCTCCGGCAGGGCTCACCTCGAGCGTCGTGCTGTTCACGAATCGAGCCGCCCCGCTCACCATGGTCACGTTTCGGCGGCGGGCGAGCTGCGACAGTCCTCCCGTGAGGGCTCCGATCACCTTGTCTTTCCGGGCGCGAAGCGCGGCAACGTCGATCGACGGCTTGTCGAAGCGGATGCCCCACTCTTCCATCTCGCGGGATTCCGACAGGACCCGTCCGACGTGCAGCAGGGCCTTCGATGGGATGCATCCGCGCAAGAGGCAGGTTCCCCCAAGCCGTTCATCACGTTCCACGAGCGCCACCTGCATGCCCAGGTCGGCTGCGAGAAATGCGGCGGCGTATCCGCCTGGTCCACCGCCGAGCACCACCACGGGAACGTGCATCACCATCCTCCTCATGCAGGCAGGCCCGGCCGGAAACAGGGACGGCTCGGGGCCTCCGGGGTCTGGCTGGAGATCGCCCGGAAAAGCCAGGTTGTTGTAGTTTCGGCGTGTCGATCGTTCAAGAAAGCCCTGCCGTGGAGCACCGGATCGCTCGACCAGCCCCTCGGCTGCAGGCAGGTCTCGACGCAGCCGAATCGTCCCACGGATCTCGGTGTGGCTGGCGCGACGGGAGCGTTAGACTTCCTCCGGAGCACGGGACTCACTGAATCCTGCACTCCCACGCGAGAGTGGCGAAACTGGCAGACGCGCTGGATTTAGGTTCCAGTGCCGAAAGGCGTGCGGGTTCGACTCCCGCCTCTCGCAGTCGAGCATCAACGGGCCTGCTGACGCAGACGGGCCGATTCCTGTCGCGGATCGAAGGCCACGCGTGGAACCGCCTTCTTGGCCGGGGCCACGACTCCGCGTTCATGGGCCACGGGCTGCACCCGCTGGCTGGGTGTGCGACCCGCCGACGACGCGGTGCCGACGACTGGAATCGGACGACGCATCGGGCGGGCGGCGGAATCGTCGAAGAGGTCGGTGTCTTCGGGACGGGGCCGAGCAGGCGCCGCCTCGGCAGGCCGATCATCGCGAGGGGTTGCCGCAGGCTCGGTGGGAACGGGTGCGACAGGCTCGTCCAACGGCATGACGCGAGGCTCCCGCGCCGCGTCGGATTCCATGGGCGCGGCCGGCTCGATGCCAGCGGCCTCATCGCCGCCCTGTGGAAAGTCGGGTTCGGGAAGCGGCGCGGCCGGGGGAGCAAACGATTCCTCGTCGGCGCCGGGCACTGCCGACCTCGGTGGCTTGGCGGGCGTCGCCGCATCCTGAAAGGAAGCCGGAACAACACCTTCACCAGGCCAACGCCGCCACTGCGTTCCGTAGTAGCCAAACGTCGTGGGACGAACGGGACACGATGGTGAGCAATGGCCATCCCGACAATCACGGTGATGGCTGTGCTTGCTGCAGCCGGCGGGGCCGCAATCGCGACAGCCGCCAGCCGGCTGAACGGCGTGGTCCACCACCGTCCTCGACGCGGCGGTTTTCTTCGGGGATGCCGGCTGGCGCGGAGCCGGTGAGGCCGCCTGCACCATTGCCGCCGATCCGATGGCCAACACGGGAATCGCGCGGGCAAGCCGGGCGAGCACCGAACCTCCCGCCGTGCGGCGGGCCGAAGGGGTGGTCGTGGTCATCGAAACGGTCCTCGAACGGGAATGGGTCGGGTCAGCGGTTGGCCGCGGGACCGCAGGGTCCTCCCACGCGGCACGATCGGCGTTATCGCTACTATCGGCCACCCATGCCCGGGACCTTTTGCCGAAACGGAAAAATCAGCCTGATCCGCAGGAGATCGCCTCGTGGCATGCCCTTCGGCGGCTGGTAGACTCTGGTTTTCTCGCCTGGTCAGCCATTCCTCCGGCTCCTGTGCCGGCCCAGAGATCGTGTAGTCGTGAAACGGATCAACGTCAAGTTTCTCCTGATTCTCATCGCCGTCGTCGTCGTGGGGGGAGCCAGTCTGTTTTTCCTGCGGCGGTGGCAGGTGTCCCGCAACGCCGGCAGTTACGCCAAGCTGGCCAAGGAGCGGCTCGCCGAGGGGAAAACGGCCGAGGCGATGAACCTCTACAGTCGATACGTCGGCCTGCGGCCGGACGATCACGAAGCCTATGCCGAGTTTGCCCGTCTCATGCTCGGACGAGCGGAGGCCCCTGACGCCACACGCAACGATCTCGCCCGCGCCTACCAGACTTTGGAAACGGCAGTTCGGCGAAGCCCCAACGACGACGACCTTCGCCGGACGCTGGCGGAGTTTCAGTTGAAGGTTGGCCGGTCGATCGACGCCAAGGAGCATCTCGATGTTTTGCGGCAGCGCCTGGAGTCGGGCGAGCTCAAAGACAACACCCGCCCCACCCTCGGGAGCGAGGACGAGAAGGACAAGCGGCCGCCGATCGACGCCAACCTGATCGATCTCCTCACCGCTCGCTCGCTCCTCGCCTCGAATGAATACGAGCAGGCTGCCGAGGTCGTCGCCACCATGGTCGACTTCGATCTGGCCAGTCGCATGTTCACCGATTCGACCGCTCGGGAGAAGCCGGCTCCGACCGAGGCCTACCTCCTCCTCGCGGCCGTGCTCGACGACAAGTTGAGTGATCAGGCGGCGGCGACACGCGTGCTCGAACGGCTCGTGACCGTTCAGCCCAACGACATCCAGGCATGGCTTGCCCGCAGCAGCTGGCACCGACAACGGGGCGACCTCGAGGCCGCCGATGCCGACATCAAGAAAGCCGTGGAGATCAACCCCGACGATATCAACGCCGTCTTCGCGGCGTTCGAGGTCGCCCTGGCCCGCCGTGATCTCGACGCGGCGCAGGCACTCGCCGAGAAGGGTCGAGCGATCGACGCGTACGACGAGCGGGTCTATCGCGGCCTTGCCTCGATCGCCCTCCAACGAAACGATCCCGCCACCGCGGAAGAGGTGCTCCTCGACGGTGTCAGCCGACTCCCCGGCAAGGCTGGGCTGCTCCTCATGCTCGCCGACACGCTCCTGCAGCAGAACAAGCTCGATGAGGTGGAGCAGGCCCTCGGCCGAATCAAGGACCTCTACGGGGAATCGAGCCCGGCGGTGGGCCTTCTCGAAGGCCGACTTCTCGTGGCCCGTGGAAAATGGGCCGACGCCAAGATGAAGCTCGAGGTGGTCCGGCCTCAGGTCTCGTCGTCGCCTGATCTCGTGCGACAGGTCGATCTCTACCTCGGACAATGCCACGCGCAGCTCGACGAGTATGACGCCCAGCTCGACGTCAACCAGCGAATCCTCACGACCGACCCCACCTCGCTCGCGGCGAGAGTGGGCGCCGCGGCGGCCATGGCGGCGGCCGGCAAGTCGGAAGAGGCTCTCGAACAGTACGAACGAATCGCAGCGGCCATCCCGCCCGATCGGCTCCCATCCGTTCCGCAGGTGTGGTATCCGCTCCTTCAGCTCCGCATTCAACAGCAGCTGCAGCGTCCACTGAGCGATCGCGACTGGAGCGTTGCCGACAGCCTGCTGGAAATGCTGGCGGAATCCCCCGACGTCACTCCGGTGCAGCTCTCCCTGCTGCGGGCCGAACTGCTCTCCCGCAAGGAGGAGTTTGACGCGGCTCGCGAGGTGCTCGAAAAGGCCGCGGACCTCGACCCAAGCCCTCATGTGTGGTCGGCCCTTGTGTCGCTGGCGCTGCGGAGCGGTGACGCGGCGGGAGCAACGGCCGTTGTCGCGCGGATTCCCGCCGAGGTGGCAGGCTCCGCTCCGGTGCTCACCACCCGCGCCCAGCTTGCTGCCCAACAGGGCGAAGCGGGCAAGGCGGAACTGGCCGCCATCGAAACACTCGCGGGCAAGCTCCCCGAGAAAAAAGAAGCCGCCAACGTGCTCTCCACCCTCGCCGGTCTCTCCATTGCCGCCGGTGATGCCGCCTCGGCTGAACGGATCTATCGCGAGGTGGCCCGACTGATGCCGCAAGACATCCGCGCCCGTGAGGCGATTCTCGAACTCGTCATCAATCGAGGCGACGTCGAGGAGTCCAAAAAAGCTGCTGCGGACGTCGCCGAGGTGGCCGGGGGGTCATCGGCACGATCTCGCGTGGCCGAGGCCGCCATCAAAATCTTCGAGGTGCGGCAGTCGCAGGCGAAGCGTCAGAAGGAAGCCGGTGACGATGTGTCGCTGACCGCCGAAGAAAAGCGTTCGCTCGATGAGGCTCGCAATCTGCTGATCGAAGCGGAGAACGACCGGCCTCGCTGGGGCCAGATCCAGTCGCTCTTTGCCGAAGTGGACTCCATCCGCGGCGATGCCTCGGCGGCTGCGAGCCGGCTGAAGAAGGCGGTGGAGCTCGGTCCTGCCAATCCGGCCACGATCCGACGTCTCGTGGCCCTCCTCTACACCCTCAACCGCCTGGACGAGGCCCAGGAAGCGATCGCCCTGCTCGGAGCGGCGGGCACCGTCGGTACCGATCGCATCGCCGCTGAAAAGGAACTTCAGGCAGGCAACGTCGACAAGGCGGTGGAACTTGCCGAAGCGAGCATCACGGCTGATTCCACGAAGGCCGACGACCTGCTCTGGCTCGGACAGATCATGGGCCGGGCCGGGAAGCCGGATCGGGCAGGGACGGCTCTTGAACGGGCGGCTGAACTCGCCCCCGATCGGACCGACGTATGGCTTGCCCTCTTCTCGCATCAGGTCAGCATGGGCATGAAGACGCAGGCGGAGCGGTCGCTCGACAAGGCGACCGACCTCATGACGGCGCCGCAGAAGCAACTGGCACGTTCGCAGGGTCTGGAAATGCTCGGCCGGCTCGAAGACGCCGAGACCGCGATCCGCGAGGCGGTGGCCATCAGCGACGGAAGCCTCGACTCCTACCACGCGCTGGCCGCCTTTCTGGTGCGTCGCGGCAAGATCGCGCCTGCCAACGAGGCCATCGCCACGATTCTCGATTCCACCGACACGTCCAAGGCGGCGAAGGCGGAGAAGGCCTGGGCTCGCCGGCTGAAGGCCGAACTCATCGCGGAGAGGGGCAACTACCGCGAAATGGAGCAGGCGATGGATCTGCTCGAAAAGAACGTCGACGAGAAGGGGCAAATGCCCATCGACGACGTGTTGCTGCAGGTCAAGCTCCTCACCAGTCGCCCGGAGCCCTCGAGCTGGAAGCGAGCCATCAAGGTGATGGATTCCCTCGCCAAGCGTCAGCCGCTGAACATGGGCCAACGGATCATCCTCGCCCAGCTCCACGAAAAGGTCGGCGAATGGACCACCTGTCGCGATGAACTGGTCGCCGTGACGGCCACGCCGAGCGTGCCCCCTGCCTACGTCGCGATGCTTGTCGAGAAACTCATCGATCACGGCGAAACCACCACCGCCCGGCAGTGGCTCAATCGTCTTGAAAAGCTTCCCAATGCTGCGAATCAGGCCATTCTCGTGGCGCTCGAGGCGAAGCTCGCCATCGCCGACAACGACCGCAAGCTGGCCGCCGAGGCGGCCCGCAAACTCATGCCGGGAGACCTCGTGTCGGGAAGCGACCCGAGTCAGTTGGCCGCGGTCGCCAAACTGATGGAAGAACTCAACTTCCCCAAGGCTGCCGACAAGGTGCTCCTGCAGTGTGCCGAAATGTCCCCCGACGGCGTCCTGGCCCGAGCCGAGTTCCTGGGACGGCAGCAGCGTCCGCAAGAGGGGCTCGACCTCCTCGAATCGCGATGGGATTCGCTCTCGCTCGAACGGCTGATGGGCACGGCGGTGCAGATCGTGCGGGTGCAGGACGATCCCATCGAATGGTCCGCCCGCATCGAACCGTGGTTTGCGAAGGCCAAGCGGCTCGACCCAGGCTCGATCGTGCTGGAACTCCTCGACGCCGAGCGACTGGCGCTGGAGAACCGTGCCGGCGACGCGGAGAAGCTCTACCGCATGCTTCTGGCCAAGAGCGATCTCGAGCCATCCCAACGGGCGATCGTGTCCAACAACCTCGCATTCCACCTGGCAAAGGCCTCGTCCGTCGCGGAAGCCACGACCCTGATCGAGGCGGCCATCGCAGAGCTCGGCCCCCTGCCCGACCTGCTCGACACACGAGGCCTGATTCGCTTGGCAGCGGGTGACAAGGCAGGCGCGGTCGCCGACTTCACCGAGTCGGTCCTCCAGCCCAGCGACGTGAAGTTTCTCCATCTCGCCTCGGCGCAGCTGGAAACCGGTGATCGTGCGGGCGCGCTCGAGTCGCTGGAGGCCGGACGGCGTCGAGGGCTGAAGATGTCCCGCCTGTCCCCCGACGATCGCAAGCGGCTGGCCACCGTCGAAACCGCGCTCGGCGTTCAGACGGAAACGTCTCCTGAGCCGCAGGGCTGATACCCAGGAACCGTAACCCTCTGAGCGGTCTGTCGGCCGCTCGGAGGAGCCTTGCGTGACTCGTCCGGCAAGGCTTGCCCGTGGTCGTGCTTACCCCTGAAGCATTCGGGAGCGGGCGAGGGCATCCTCCGCCTCGGGAATCATGCCTGCTCGCATGCAGGCAACGCTCAAGGCGGTGAAGCTGAAGGGGTCGGATGGCTCGAGTTCGACCACCCGCCGCGCGTGCCGCACGGCCTCCGGATAGCGTTCCAGCCGGATGCACCAGGCCGAGAGGGCCGAGTGGGCGAGGGCGAAATCCGGCTCGTCGGCAACCAGGGCCTCCATGAGGGCGACGGCTCCCGCCAGGTCTCCCCCATCCTTCAGCTTCTCGGCGGCAGCGTAACGATCGTCGCGGGTATCCATCGCGTCATAACCCTCTGAAGGAAAGAACTATTGCCGGCTGTCGCAGCGATCGCGACCCTTTTGATGCGAGTATAGGGGCCCCGCGAAGTCTAGGAAGGCTGGAGCGGGACATGCACGGGGGAGAGCGGGTCAAACTCTGCGTTTTCAACCCAACTGGCATTGAATCCGAAATCCCGACAAGCCGATAAATCCGCGGTTGCTGCCATCGTCCTTCCAGCCGAAAGGCCCCTCGTGAGCATCCATCCACTGGCCGTCGTGAGTCCGGATGCACGCCTCGGTGCGGGCGTGACGGTCGGGGCCTTCGCCACCGTCGAAGACGACGTCCAACTCGGCGACTACTGCACCATCGCGACCGGCGCCGTCATCAAGTCGGGCGTCACGGCCGGCAGCCACAACGAGTTCTGCGAGCACGCCGTCATTGGCGGAGCTCCTCAGCACACCGCACGTCCCGCCCAGACCGGCCGCGTCGTGATCGGGGATCACAACGTCTTCCGAGAACACGTCACGATTCACCGAGCGCTCAAGCCGGGAACGGCCACGGTCATTGGCGACCACAACTACGCCATGGCCAGTGCCCACTTTGGGCACGATGTGGTCATGGGCAGCAACTGCATCTGCGCCAATGGCGCGATGCTCGGCGGCCACGTGACGGTCGAGGACCGTGCCTTCGTCTCGGGCGCCGTGGCGGTTCACCAGTTCTGTCGGATCGGTCGGCTCGCCATGGTCGGCGGACACGCCCGTGTGGTGCAGGATGTGCCGCCCTACATGCTCGTGGACGGTCAGACCGGCTGCATCGTGGGGCTCAACGTCGTCGGCCTGCGTCGAAGCGGCCACACGAACGACGACATCGCCAATCTCAAGGCGGCCTATCGCACCGTGTATCGTCGGGGACTCCCGTGGCGCGAGGTGCTGGAATCGCTCCGCAGCGAGTTTGAAAGCGGCCCCGTCCAGCACCTGCACGACTTCCTGTCGGGCGGAACCCGTGGCTTCGCCCAGGAACGCCGGGTGCCGCCGTCGACGACGACGCTTCGCCTTCGCGTTCCGGAAGAGGATGCGCCCATCCTCCGGGCCAAGGCCGGCTGAGCGTCACTCCGGGCCCGCGGCCCCTTCCTCAAGCCCATACCGCTGAAGTTTTCGTCGCAGCACGGATCGATCGATCCCGAGCAGTTTTGCGGCCAGCGATTTGTTCTGCATGGTGGCCGCCAGGGTGCGTTCGAGGTGCATCCGCTCGACGTCGGCCAGCGTGGGCCAGTTCTCGTCGGATGAGGCATCAGCGCCGGCCTCCGTGCCCCCAGGGGCCGCAGCCGGCTGCGATGGCGTCGGATCGATTTTCGGCTCGACGCGATAGACACCGGGAAGCGGCGTGGGCGACACGACGCCCCGACTCGCAGCCATCGCCATCTGGGCGAGGCTGCCCTCGACCTGCGACTCACTGGAGCCCCCGGCGACCATCAGGCCGGAGAGGGCATCGGGGTCGATCTGATCGCCCGATGAGAACATGACGGCTCGCTCGAGGACGTTTTCGAGTTCCCGCACGTTTCCAGGCCAGGCATACTGCTGAAGAACCTCCAACGCCTCCGGCGCAAGGGCGCACATCGGCATGCCGTGGCGGGCGGATAGTTCGGCAAGGTAGCGGGTGGCGAGCCCCGGGATGTCTTCCGTGCGTTCCTTCAGGGGGATCGTCCGGATCGCCACGACGTTGAGGCGATAAAACAGGTCCTCCCGAAACCGGCCAAACTGGACCTCGTTGGCCAGGTCACGGTTTGTCGCGGCCAAAACCCGCACATCGACCTTGATTTCCTGGTGGCTGCCGACAGGAACGACCACCCGCTGCTGGAGCACTCGGAGGAGTTTGGCCTGAAGTTCCAGTTCCATCTCCCCGATTTCGTCGAGGAAAATGGTGCCTGAATCCGCCGCCCGGAAGCACCCCAGCGTGGACGAGGTCGCTCCGGTGAACGACCCCTTCACATGGCCGAACATATGGCTCGCAAACAACGTACCGGTGGTGACGGCGCAATCGACCGGAATGAACGGTTTCTTCGCCCTCGGGCTGCATGCGTGGACGGCCCGGGCGATCAACTCCTTGCCGGTGCCGCTCGGCCCGAGGATGAGCACGCTCGAATGGTGCTGGGCAACGAGTTCGATCGATCGCCGAACCTGATCGGCCCATTGGGATATGCCGACGATCCGATCGATGGCGTCATTGCCGCGTGTCTCGCTCGCGACGGGCTCCATGCGGTCGAATCCTCACCCGATCGGTCCGCCACGGAACAGACGTTCCCAGCGTCCGACCAAACACATCTGTTGCCCCCTTTGGCACGCGCCAAAGGGCCTCCCGTTGGTATACCCCATCGGGCACGCACCGGCCAGCAATGAAGCCCCTTCCGGCCGTGGGAGGGCCGATTGTATGGCCTTTTCCAGATGGAACGGCGTGGCGGGCTGCATTTTTTGCGCCAAAACACGTCTTTTCCTGCATTTCGTCGCCCGGTTGGGAAAGATGGACAAAGATTGCTGGAAGGTGTGGTCGCACCTTCGATGCTCCTCAGCCCATCCACCGTATGCCCACTCCCGTCTCCTCCGCGCCGTCGTCGCGCCCACGCCCTGTTGGGCGGTGGGTCGCCATTGCGTTGGCGCTCGCGGTGATCCCTCTCGGGTGGTGGCTCCTCGACGGCCTGCTCGTCAATCGCCGACCGATCGTCGTCGGTCTCCTGCATTCCAAGACCGGACCGATGGCCGTGAGCGAACGGTCGATGATCGATGCCGAGGTGCTCGCACTGGAGGAAATCAATCGCCAGGGTGGCCTCCTCGGCAGGCCGGTCCGCTGGGTGATCGCCGACGGCGCCTCCGACTGGCCCACCTTCGCCCGCCAAGCCGAGTCGCTCATCCGTGATCACGACGTGAGCGTGATCTTCGGCTGTTGGACCAGCGCCTCACGCAAGAGCGTGCTGCCGGTGGTGGAGGCCAACGATCATCTCCTCGTGTACCCGATGGCCTACGAGGGCCTCGAGCAGTCTCCCAACATCATCTACACGGGCGCCGCCCCGAACCAGCAGATCACGCCTGCCGTCCAGTGGTGCCACGATACGCTTCGGGCCCGTCGGTTTTTTCTCGTGGGTTCCGACTACGTCTGGCCACACTGCGTCAATGCCATCGCGGCCGACCAGATCCGCGGTCTCGGGGCGGAACTCGTCGGCGAGGACTACCTTCCCTTCGGTAGCACCGATGCCGACGACCTCGCCGCCCGCATCGCCGCCGTGCGGCCTGATGTGATCCTCAGTTCGGTCGTCGGTGATTCCGCCCTGCCGTTCGCGAGGGCCATCCGCGCGGCTGGCATGTCTCCCGAAACGACGCCGATCGTGACCTTCGCCGTCGCCGAGAACGAACTCCGCGACACGTCGACGGGCGACATGACCGGCAACTACGCGGCGTGGAACTACTTCCAGAGCATCGACCGGCCGGAAAACCTCGAGTTCGTGCGTGCCTTCAAGGCGATGTATGGCGGTGACCGCACGACGTCCGACGTCATGGTGGCGGCCTACAACAGCGTCGCCCTCTGGGCGCAGGCCGTGCGCGAGGCAGAGACCGCGGAAGTGAGGCCGGTTCGAAACGCCATGCGGCACCAGAGCCTCAACGGTCCGGAGGGCATCATCGCCGTCGATCCCGAAACGCAGCACACCTGGCGGCCCGTTTTTATCGGTCGTGTTCGCGACGACGGGCAGTTCGACGTGGTCTGGTCGAGCCGCACGGCCGTGCGGCCCGTTCCCTTCCCGATCTCGCGTTCACGCCCGGCGTGGGAGGCCTTCGTCCTCGATCTCTACCGATCATGGGGCGGGCAGTGGTCGCGTCCGGTCGCCGATGTGGGAACACGTCGCGCTGGTCCAGGAGCCACCCCATGATCGCCAACGAAGAGCAGGGAGTGCTGCGCCGGTCGATCGCTGGCCGGCTGTTGTTCTGGTTCCTGGTGATCGCACTCATTCCGTGCGCGATCCTGACGGCCATCACGGCGAGGATCGCCGCCACGGCACTCCAGAAGTCGGTTCGAGACAACCTCGTGCAGATCGCAGCGGGCAAGGCCAACGAGCTCGAGTCGTACGCCTCCGAGCGGGTTCGAGACTGCGCCGCCTTCGCCCGTGGCCCTGGTTTCGTCGATGCCGTTCGAGACCTCGCCCCTGAAACGGACGCGGCGGCGCTCCAGGCCCGCGGTCGTCCGCTCCGCGACTATTTCCAATACGTCGCGAAAGCGTTCGACTACGCCGACCTCCTCCTGATCGATTCGAAGGGCCGCATCGTCTTTTCGCTCGGTGACGCCATCCCGACTGGGTCGTCGCTGACCGCCGGCTCCCTCGCCTCGTCGGAACTCGCCGCCGGCTTTGATCGAGCCCGAACGCTCCTCCAGTCGGACCTTTCGGGATTCCAGCCCTACGGCAAGTCGGCGACGCCGATGGCCTTCGTCACCTGCCCCGTGTTCGACAACGGAAGGGTGATCGGCGTCGTGGCCCTTGGCATCGGAACCGACCGCGTGTGGAAGATCCTCTCCGACCTGACGGGCCTCGGCGAAACGGGAGAAATCGTCGCCGGTGAGCTCACAGGGAACGCCGTGCTCGTGGTCACACCCCTTCGCCATGCAGCCGACGCGGCGTTTCGCATGAAGATCCCCCTCGCCTCCGCACAGGCCTCGGTCGCTCAAAAGGCGGCAACCGGCCAGCGTGGCTATGGCGAGGCGATCGACTATCGCGGAGTCGATGTCGCGGCGGCATGGTGTTATGTGCCGAGTTTTCGCTGGGGATTGGTCGTGAAGCAGGATGCCGACGAGGCCTTCGGGCTCGTGCGGTTTCAACGCCTGGCCGTCATCGGCTTGTCGTTGGCGACCATCATCGGCGTCACCGCCGCCGCCCTGGCGGTCGCCCGCTCCATCTCCACTCCCATCCGCACAGCCGTCGCCGTTGCCAATCAGGTGGCCGGGGGCGACCTCCGCGCCGACGTCGGCGATGCCAACGACGACGAGACCGGGGCGCTCCTGCGGGCCATCCAGACCATGACCAACGACCTCCGCGGGCTCATCGGACGCATTCAGCACTCGTCGGTGGCCCTCATCTCGACGGCCACCGCCATCCAGGCCACGGCGACGGAGCAGCAGCAGGTCATCGCCGACTACGGTGCATCGACCAGCCAAGCCGTCGCGGCGGTCAAGCAGATCTCCGTCACGAGCCAGGAACTCCTCCGGACGATGACCGAGGTCAACGACATGGCCGGACACACCGGCCAGATGGCGGCGGATGGTCGCGTGAGCCTCACCGGGATGGATGGCACGATGCGGCAACTGGCCGAAAGCACGTCGTCGTTCGGGTCGAAACTGGCGGTGATCAGCGAGCGGGCCGCCAACATCAACCTCGCCGTCACCACCATCACCAAAGTCGCGGACCAAACCAACCTCCTCTCGATCAACGCCGCGATTGAGGCGGAGAAGGCCGGGGAATATGGCCTCGGCTTCCTCGTCGTGGCTCGTGAAATCCGAAGGCTCGCCGACCAAACCGCCGTGGCGTCCCTCGACATCGAGCGGATGGTGAAGGAGATGCAATACAGTGTGTCGGCGGGCGTGATGGAAATGGACAAGTTCGCCGAGCAGGTCCGGTCCGGCGTGCGGGAGATTGGAGACGTGGCGTCGAAACTCGGCGAGATCATCACGGCGGTTCAGGGCATCTCCGGCCGATTCGGACAGGTCACGGAGGGGATGCGGGCCCAGTCGCAAGGGGCCGAGCAGATCCGCGAGGCGATGATCCGTCTTGCGGAAGGAGCCTCACGCACCGCCTCGTCGCTCGACGACTTCAACAGTGCCACGGTTCACCTTCGCGAAGCCGTGGGGGACCTCAAGGAGGAAGTGTCTCGCTTCACGATTTCCTGACTCCGCCTCCCGGGCCGGCCTGTCGTACGTCGTGCCCCGCGGTGCTGCATCATGCAACTTCTCACCTTCACCGTCGCCGGACAGACGTACGCGATCGAATCGCGGCGGGTGATCGAGGTCTTGCCGCTCGTTCCCGCCCGGCCGATTCCCCATGCACCTCCCTATGTGCGCGGCATCTTCACGTACCGGGGCCAGTTGATGCCGTTGGTCGACATGGGAATCAGGCTCACCGACGGTCCGCTCAAGGAGCGGCTCAGCACGCGGGTGATCGTCGTCGAGATCACGTCGCACGGCGAGTCCCTACGGCGACTCGGCATCGTGGCTGAAAACGTCATCTCGATCTGCTCGACCGACGACGCCGAGGCGTCTCTCCCGCCGCTCGATTTCCACGACGCACCATTCCTCGGCGACATCCTCCGAATCGGCGGACGCACGATCCAGATGGTCGACGTCGAACGTCTCCTGCCGGCCGATGTGTCGGCCACGCTCATCGCCACTCCGGGAGGTCGGTCATGAGTGGCGGAGGTGCGGACGACGTGCTGCGTGAGTGGATCGGGCTCGATCCGGGCTCCATCGGCTCGGCTGCTGTCGAACGGGCTGTGCGCACCCGCATGACGGCCACCGGGATCGGTGATGCCGACGCCTTCGCCTGGCGTCTGCGGAACGACCCCGCCGAACGAGATCAGCTGGTCGAGGAGGTGATTGTCGCGGAGAGCTGGTTTTTTCGCGACCCGCAGGTGTTCGCCTTTGTTGCCAACATCGCCGTCACGCTCGCGGCCATTCCGGGGCGGACTCCCGTGAGGATCCTCTGTGCCCCCTGCGCCTCGGGTGAGGAGCCCTATTCCGTCGCCATGGCCCTTCTCGATGCCGGGCTGGCGCCGAGCCAGTTCATCGTCGATGCGATCGACATCAGCCGGGCGGCCCTGGACCGGGCTCAGCGCGGCCGGTATTCCCCCAACGCCTTTCGCAACGCCGACAATAGCTTTCGCGACCGCTTTTTCCGCATGGACGGGACGTCGGCGGTCCTCGAGGACCGGGTGCGCGCGACGGTTCGCTTCGCCTGGGCGAACCTGCTCGACGAGCAGCTTCCCGACGATCGCGATCCGTATGACGTGGTGTTCTGCCGAAACCTGTTGATCTACCTCACCCCCGCGGCCCGTCGCCAGGTGGAACACCAGGTGGAACGCCTTCTCAGGCCGGATGGCATTCTCGTGCTCGGCGCCGCCGAGCCGCCGATCCTCAAGGGCGATTGGATTCCCGCCGGCGCGGCGTCATTGTTCGCGCTGCGTCGCGGCATTCACCTCCACCATCCAGCACCGCCGAAGACCCCGTCGCCCCCCCGTCCAGGGCCGAAGCCTGCGCCGTCCGTGCCGCCGCCGCGGATCGACCGGCCACGGCCACCGAGCCCCACCGCCCCGATCGCGCCGTCCCTCGAGGAGGTGCTGGAACAGGCGGGCAGCCTCGCGAATGAGCGGCGGCATCTCGATGCGTTGGAGCTCTGCGAGCGGCATCGTCCGCTCCTTGCTCCATCGCCCGAACTCTTCTTCCTCATGGGAATGCTTCATCAGTCGCTCGGTGATGCCGACCGCGCCGAGGGCTGTTTCCACAAAACGCTTTATCTCGACTCGGGGCATGAGGAAGCCCTCCTCGCACTGGCCCTCCTTGCGCAGCAACGCGGTGACACGCGCATGGCCGAGACCTACCGTCAGTCGGCCGCACGGGTGGTCGCCAGAAAGGCCTCGTCATGACCGCCATGCCTCGCGAGCCTGCCCCCGCCATCGCCGCCCCCATGCCCGAATGCTGGCGGATCATCGGCGTGCATGGGGATCGCAGCTGCCCCGAGCTTCAAACCTTCGTCCACTGCCGCAACTGCCCTGTGCTGGCTGACGCCGCGCGTACCTTCTTCGATCGGGCCGCGCCCGAAGGCTACCTCGACTCCTGGCGCACCATCCTCGAGGAGCCGGCCGAGGCGACCGAGGCCGCTGACACGAGCGTGCTCGTGTTTCGACTGCAATCCGAGTGGCTGTCGCTCCCGACATCGGCGTTGGTGGAGGTGACTCCCGCCCGCACCATCCACACCGTTCCTCATCGATCCGGCACGTCGCTCGCCGGCCTCGTCAATATTCGCGGCCAGCTGCAACTCTGCATGTCGCTCCACGCGGTGCTCGGGCTTCCGGGCGGTCCGCACCGACCCGGCATGGAGCGCGAGGGCGAGGCGGGCTTGCCTCGCCTGATCGTCTTGGAACGTGAATCGCCATCGGGCACGGAACGATGGGTGGTCGGCGTCGACGAGGTGGCGGGCGTGCATCGCGTCGGCCGCGCCGACCTGAGGCCCGTGCCATCGACGGTGAGCCAGGCGGCGGCCCGGTGCTCGTCGGCGCTCTTCGGCTGGCAGCAGCGGACGGTCGCGCTGCTCGACGAGGTGCGGCTTTTCGAGGCTCTCGCCAACTCGGTGTCGTCATGAGAGGAGGCCTCGTCGATGGCTGACGACCTGAGCGGATTCTCCATGCTCGAACTCTTCCGCCTCGAAGCGGAGAGCCAGACGGCGGTGCTGTCGGCGGGAGTGCTTGCGATCGAAGAGCTTGACCGCTCGCCGCAGACGGTCGAGGCGATGATGCGCGCCGCCCACTCCCTGAAGGGAGCGGCTCGAATCGTCGGACTCGATCCGGCGGTTCGTGTGGCCCACTCGCTCGAGGACGTGTTCGTCGCGGCCGGCAAGGGCAGCTTCCGCGTTCAGGCTGCGCACGCCGACCGCCTCCTTGCGGCCATCGATTTTCTCTCCGCGATCGCCAAGGATGACGACGCGTTGGCCCCCTCGGGCACATGGGCGGTTCGCGCCGAGCAGGTGGTGTGCGAACTGGTCGGCATGCTGAGCGATACGGCGACACCGCCCCCCACGCCATCGGAAACACCGGAGGCACCACGGCCCTCGACGACCGAGGCGGCGTCGCCCCCCATGCCGTCGGCCCCCACGGCTCCGGCGAGTGCGCCCGGCCCGGCTGCGGCCGTCGCGACCCCAACAAGCGGCACGCCCCACCGGAGCGGTGAGCCGGCCGATCGTGTCGTGCGGGTATCGGCCGAGAGCCTCACCCGACTCGTCGGGCTCGCCGGGGAGTCGCTCGTCGAGACTCGCCAGCTCCGCCCGTTCGTCGACAGCCTGCTTCAGCTGCGGGCCAATGATGTTGACCTCTGCGATGCGATCGCCTCGCTCGACGACAAGCTCAAGGGGGGCGACACGTCGCTCGCAACCCTGACAGCCATGCTCACGACGATCCGCGAACGGGCTGACGCCGCCCTGTCCACGCTCACCCGTCATGTCGAAGACTTCGAAAGCTTCGCTCGTCGCAACGAGGATCTTTCGAATCGCCTCCATCACGAGGTGATCGTCAGTCGGATGCGTCCGCTCGCCGACGGCATTCGTGGCTTCCCGCGGCTCGTCCGCGACGTGGCGCGAACGCTTGGCAAGCAGGTGCGCCTGGAGGTTCGCGGCGAGCAAACGGGCGTGGACCGCGACATCCTCGACAAGCTCGAGGCCCCCCTCTCACACCTGATTCGCAACGCCCTCGACCACGGCCTCGAACTGCCCGCCGAACGGGAGGCCGCCGGCAAGACGGCGGCAGGCACGATCCGGCTGGAGGCGAGGCATCGTGCCGGCATGCTTCAGATCACGCTCGCCGACGATGGCCGCGGCATCGACGTGGAGCATCTGCGGAGCAAGGCGGTCGCCCGAGGGCTCGTGGCCCGCCAGGTGGCCGACCAGCTCACGGAACTCGAGCTGCTCGAGTTCCTCTTCCTCCCGGGATTCTCGACCAAGGATCAGGTCACCGAAATCTCGGGCCGGGGGGTCGGCCTCGACGTCGTGCAGAGCATGGTCAAGAGCGTTGGAGGAAGCGTTCGCATCTCGACGATCCTCGGCAAGCAGACGGTCTTCACGCTTCAGCTGCCGATCACGATGTCGGTGATCCGCGCCCTGCTCGTCCAAGTCGGTGGCGAACCCTTTGCCTTCCCGCTCACCCGCATCGACCACATCCTCTTCTGCAAGGCTGACGACATTCACACGGTCGAAGGCCGGCAGTATTTCGACCGCGATGGTGTCTCGATCGGGCTCGTGATGGCGGCCCAGATCCTGGAAACCTCCGCATCACCCCCGGGCGACCCGATGCCGGTCGTGGTGATCAGCGATCGCGGCCAGCAGTTCGGCATGATCGTCGACTCCTTCCTCGGCGAGAGGGATCTCGAGGTCAGGCCACTCGATCCACGGCTTGGCAAGGTTCCCGATGTGAACAGCGCGTCGCTGCTGGAGAATGGCGATCCCGTGCTCATCGTGGATGTCGAGGATCTCGTCCGTTCGATCGACAATGTGCTGATGGGCCGCCGGCTTTCCCGCGTGGAGTTCGAGCGGATGGCGGAGCAGGCGAGGCAGCGCAAGCGGATTCTCGTCGTCGATGACTCGATCACCGTGCGGGAACTGGAGCGCCAACTCCTCCAGGCGCGTGGGTTCGCCGTGGACGTGGCCGTGGACGGCATGGACGGCTGGAACGCGATCCGAGGCACCCACTACGATCTCGTGGTGACCGACGTCGACATGCCCCGAATGGATGGCATCGGCCTCGTGTCACTCATCAAGGCCGACCCGGCCCGCCGGGAAACGCCCGTGGTGATCGTCTCCTACAAGGATCGGGAGGAGGATCGCCTTCGGGGGCTCGATGCCGGGGCGAATCGCTATCTCACGAAGAGCAGTTTCCACGATGAGACGTTCGTCGATACGATCATCGATCTGATCGGCGAAGCCACCGCGTAGGAACCGGCCATGCGAATCGGGATTGTCAACGACCTGAGGGCGGCATGTGAGGCCTTGCGCCGCGTGGTGACCAGCCTCCCCGACCACGAGGTGATCTGGACGGCCAACGACGGCGTCGAAGCGATCGCGATGGCCAAACGCGACCGTCCCGACCTGATCCTCATGGATCTGCTCATGCCGCACATGGACGGCGCCCAGGCGACCCGACAGATCATGGCGACGGCGCCGTGCGCGATCCTGGTGGTCACCGCCACCGTCAGCGGCAACATCTCACTCGTCTACGATGCCATGGGCTACGGTGCCCTCGACGCCGTCGACACCCCCATGCTCGGCCCGGCGGGTGAGGTCACCGGCGCCGGAGCGCTGGTCGAAAAGATCGGCACCATCGCGAAGCTGGTGGGAGCCACCGTCGATCCTCGACGCGGCCGACGGGCTGCCCAGTCGTCCACACCCCCACGGCTCCTGGTGGTGGGAGCCTCGACGGGAGGTCCGAAGGCCGTTTCAGATCTCCTGCTGCCGCTCCCGCACGACTGGAACGTCGCCGTGATCGTGGTGCAGCATGTGGATGTCGCCTTCGCACCAGGCCTCGCGAAATGGCTTGGCGACCGCACGGGCCGACCCGTGAGGATCATCGAACATGGGCAGCAACCCGCTGCGGGCGACGTGCTCGTCGCCGGCACCAACGATCATCTCGTGCTGACGAAGGGCCGCGCACTCGAATACCGGCAAGAGCCCCGTGAGGTGTTCTTCCGCCCCAGCGTCGACGTGTTTTTCGACAGCGTCGCGGAACACTGGCCCCAGACCGGCATCGCGGCGCTCCTCACCGGGATGGGTCGCGATGGTGCCAAGGGGCTCCTCAAACTCCGAAGCCGCGGCTGGCACACGATCGCTCAGGATGAGGCGAGTTGCGTGGTGTTCAGCATGCCCAAGGCGGCCATCGATGCCGGAGCCGCCTGCGAAGTGCTCGGAATCGACCAGATGAGCCGCGTGATCAGCTCACGGATGCCCGTCTGATCACGGGCGGCTCACCACGCCATGCGCGGCGATGAGCCTCATCGTCGCGAGCACCGTGCCCTCGGTCGCCCCGGGACATCCGATCACCTGCACTCCGATCGGGAGACCGGCGCTCCCGCGATCGGCCGCCGCAGCGGCACGAAGCACCGGATCGAGGCTCCAGGAACGGGTTCGAGCCTCGTCACGGCCCACGGTCGTCACGGGCACCGCGCCGGCCGGGAGATCGAGAAGGTTTGCCAACAGGCACGGTGACGCCGCGAGCACGAGTCGGGCCGCGGCACCATGGGGAAGCGCCGGCAGCGACGACACGGGGCACACGACCGCATCGCACCCCTCGACGATCGATGCAAACCGTTCGGCACACTCGGCCCTGGCCTTCATGAGGTCGTCGAACTCGGCCGAGGATCGACGGCCGGTGTGAACGATCGCCTCCGACTCCACCTGTCGGCCGATGCATCGCAGCGCCAAGGCCATCGCCGGCCGAACGGACGGCGCAACACCGGCGATCGCCAGGAGTCGTGCCACGTCGGGCATCGGACGGGTGCCGGCAAACAGACGCCGGATATCGTCGCCTCCATCGGCCGAGAGCATGCCGAGCAGCACCCATGCGGCGGTCGTGGCGACGTCCGCAGAAACCTGCACCGTCTCGATGCCTGTCGCGGCCAGCCGGCTCACGGCATCGCGCACGCCCCGACGCACCGCCGGTGATGGCGGGATCGGATTGGCATCGTCCCACCAGGCGATTCGGCGCGGTCGGCCGGCTTCCGCGGTCGTCGTCACCCCAACGGCCATCGCCGCCAGCGCCAGGTCGTCGACATCCCTCGCCAGGAATCCGGCCCGCGACCGCACCCCTCTCAAGCTCGGCATCGTGTTGAAGGCGCCCCCATCGCCCAACACCGAGGTGCGCGGCATGATCGAGGCGATGCCACAGGCGTGAGCCGGTTGCCGCAGGCTCCCCGCCAGGTCGTTGCCCACCGCGAGCGGCACCACCCCGGCTGCCACGAGGGCGGCATCGCCGCCACTCGAACCGCCCGGGCTCCGGTTCAGATCGAATGGGTGTCGGGTCGTTCCCCAGACCGGATTGGAGGTTTCGTGAAGGTACATCGCCTGGGGCACGTTCGCCTTGCCAATCACGATGGCACCGGCATGGCGCAGCCGGCTGACGATCACAGCATCCTCGGTGTCGACACAGGCCTCGCGGGATGGAATCCCGAGCGTCGTGACACACCCACGAACCGCAAAGCATTCCTTCACGCTGATGGGCACACCGGCCAACGGGGCGGTCCCGATCGCCCCGGCCGCCACGCGGTCGTCGATGGCCCGGGCGTCACGCTCAGCCTCCGACCAACGGCCCTGGGTGAGGGCGTTGAGCCGAACGGCATCGGCGTGATGCCGTTGCAGCGACGTCGCCAGAACGTCCCGTGCAGGCACGCGGCCTGCCGTGACGTCGGCCGCGATGCTCACCGCCGACTGAAAGGAGCTCGTGGTCGTCAACGGTCCATTCACCGTGCTGGCATCAGGTCGTCCACCGCCCGCCCCTCGACGAGCATCGCAGCCGGCCGAAACACATCGGCCCAGATGGTGTCGCCGTCGAGAATCAGTCCGGTGACGATCACCAGGTCACCCTCGTCCTGCGACGGCCTCTCGCGCGACACCACGACGATTTCACGGTCGTCCCCCTTTCCGGCACCGATCGCCACACGCGATGACCAGAACGGGCCGACCGGCTTGGACGCGATCAGGCGTGCGGGAATCATGACGCCATCAGCATCACGCTTGGAGTAGGCGAGCCAGTCCCGCGACAGTTTCACCAGATCGGAAGCGACTTCCGGCGAATTGAGCATGCGGTCTTGGAGCGCCACGAACGTTTCCAGCGCGGCCTCGGGGGAGCGGCTGCTTTCGGTCGCCGCACGGTGCACCTCGGCCACCTCTCTCGCCACGCGGGCGAGGCATCGATACCACGCGACGAGGAGCTTTCGGCGACGAGGATCGGCCGGCGCTTCGATTGCTTCCACGGCATCCATCGCCACGACCGCGTCGGCCACGGCGGCATCAAGCGAGGCCGTGTCGAGTGGCGGCGGCGGCGGTGGTGGTGGTGGTGGCGGTGGTGACTCGGGGACGGGGGGCGGCACCGCCGCAGGCTCAGGGGAGGCCGCGGTAGCCACAGCCGTGTCGTCACCCGCCTGTCCGAAGGGATCCTGTGCCTGGGGCGTCGGCTCAGGCGCAGCGGGCGGTTCCGACTCCGTGACAGCCGCCACCCCCTCCTCAGAAACTGGATCAGGCTGTGACGACGGTGGCTCACGCGTGACTGTCGATGGCTCTCCATCGGGCACCGCAGGTGGCTCCTCCGTCAGACCCCCGTTGGCGACCGTCGTTTCGGTGGCGACCGTCGTTTCGGTGGCGACCGTCGTTTCGGTGGCGACC